>JABHHM010000070.1 GCA_018671575.1 Methylococcales bacterium
ATTTAATTTACCAATTTCTTGATTGGCTTTTTTTAATTCAGATTTTTGAGTCTTAATTTGTTCATGCGTGTCTAATAATTGTGCGTGCATTTTAATTTGATAACGTATGATCAATATTAAAACAATGAGTAAAAAAGCCAAAACAATAATGACAACGGGAATGATTTTTTCACCCTCTTCTTTTTCTTCTTTGGCATGTTGAATCATGTTGGTAACGTAGTTGCTCAGGATATCCATTCCTTTTGAATAGTCCATTTTTGCCTGCTCATATTTGTCACTGAAAACAATTTTGTAAGCAACCTCTTTTTTACCTTCTCTAACCAATTTCAATGCCTTTTTTTCCATGTTTAATAAGGTTAGGTTTGCTTCGTAGGTTTGTTCTTCAACTTGTTTTTTGATGCTGGCAGGGGATAGTTCCAGGGTTTCGATAATGGCTTTGTCTAATTGAGAAAATAATTCATCATAACGTTCTACATAATGTAGATCTCCTGTTGTGACTGCAATTCTACTTAATAGTGTTAATAGCTCATCAAGTCTAAGTATTTCTCCATGCAATTTGAGCATTTTAGCGTCTGTTTCAACCAATCGGTTGATGGTTTGGTAAGATTGGTGGATTTGCCAAGATAACCAAGCTGTACCCATGCCGATACATAGAAATGCCGTCATGACAAAATGAAAAGTGCGGTTTTTTTGCATCATGATTGTTGTCTAATAATAACAGAGCCTTTGATTTCGGCACTTTTTTTGTCATTGATGACGATCAATGCGTGAACTTCTGTTTCCTTTAGCATTTTCTCGATATTGTCAGCATGAATGTGTTGTTTTATTTGTTTTTTAACTTGTAAATGAACAATGTTTTTAAGTGACTCTTCATTGTAGACTGCGTCATTCAGTACCCGTTCTTGTTCAAATCTACTGATTAGGTTTGGATCAATCTCACGAATACTGTTAATAAAGTCTGGGTGTTTATCCATGTGGCCAGCATTAAATCGGCTGAGTATTTGACGCAAAATATTGGGTTGTATGTGTTCAACAATGTCTTCCAGATCTTCAAATAATTCATCATCCTGCATTGCAGTCAATTTATCTACAGCAAACATCGCCTCTTCCTCATCTTTAGAAGTAACTGATTGTATTAATGCGTATTTTGCATCACTTGCTGTTAATTTACTGATTTCTTTCAGGACATCTTGTCGGTTGCTGCTGTCGCTGGAATCAATGTTAGATAACATGGCGATCAAATAGTCAGGGGTAATGTTTAAACCCAAAATAATGAGCATTAATCCCATGCAGATACTCATGAATGTTATGTTATAAATGGGTTCATTGATTGAGGTAAAATAAACCAGTAATAATCCTGCTATACCGATACTGACAGGCATGATAAATCCTGAAATAAATGCTCTACTACGACCTTGAATATAATTAGGTACAGAATAAAAAAGCAATTGAGTGGCTGATTCATAAACTGAAAAGTAGATGGCAATATCACAAAAACGTGCAATAACGACCAGTAATGCAACACTGTACAATGGTATGGTTTCAGCGGTTGCGGTTGGTGTTAAGCTAAAAATTAATAACGCAAGGGCGCCAATGGTAATTGAAAATGGATAAACCATGCTGGTAGCACCCACACCCCATTTTTTCAATAATTTCGAGGTGATAAAGACCTGTAACATTAAGCCAACAAATGACGAGACTGAAACAACTATGCCTAGAAAACTGGCTAATTCATCAGGTGAAATAAACACCTTGTCCATTGTGGTGTAATAATTAAATTCAATAATGAAAATAGTGATCCACATGGGCAAAGACATGTAAGTGAGTGTGCGTAGTAGAGGTTGTTTCCAAATGGCTTTTAATGAGCCTGATTCTTCACTGGTTGTTTCTTGTGGGTCAGTTTCAGTTGTAGTGTCTTGAGTGCTAATATGGCTTTCTTGCTTGGTCTTTTTAACTCGGGCAATCACAGGAATTGAAAGAATCAATAATATTGCCCAGCTTAAAAATAAGCTTTGCGCACCAAAATAGGTGGATACGAAATTTGCACCCAGACCACCACATAAGGTCCCTGTTAATCCAGAAGCGCCAATATAGGCATAAACACGACGTCCTTCCCAGGCATCAAATGTGGTACTGACAACAACCCAGTAATGAATCAATAAGACGGATAAATAAACTTCAACACCAACAAACATAATGTAGGGCAGTAGTTCAATTTTCATGGTCGAGAAAGTTAATATTCCCCATAACCCAAACATGCCTAATATGCCTGTCATTTGAATGAAAATCATCAGTTTTTCACTGCTAAACCGATCCACAAAACGACCGTATAAAAATGAAATCAGCAACATCAGTCCAGCAATGATGACATACATCAAGGGAATTTTATCAGCACCTACTTGGGTCAGGAAATAACTGTCTCGACCAATTCTTCCTAGCTCAACACCTGCGGTGACTAATACAAATAAAAAACCGACCGATAAAACACGGGGTAATTCTTCTTTTTTTACTGAGATGATTTTTTTTAACACTTGTCTATTTTCCTGTTCAAACAAAGAGTAAAGTTAAAGTTGAGTTGAGCAGTTTGTCTGCCCAAACGAAACTTATGCCCTTGCGGTATAAAGCTGAGTTGAGCAGCCCGTCTGCTCAAACGAAACTTATCCTCTTGCGGGATAAGCTGTCACTTCATTTTCGGGAAGTGTTTTTTTGTCGAGAAATAAGCTGATGCTCACAAAAGTAATGAGTGATAAAACAGGGGGTATTAAGGTTGCCAGGCCAGCTAAATCTTCGGGTATCACAAACTGTAATATGATACGTGCTGTTGAAGCAACAATGATTGAAATTAAGGCCGCATATTTGTTGGACTTTTTCCAATAAATACCTAAAGTTAACGGGACAAATAACCCCGCAAATACAACATCAAAGGCTAAGATCAGTAAATCACCAGGAACGGGATTGATGATGGCAATGATGATGGCAATGATGGTTACGGGTAAGCAAGCAAAGCGAGAGAAAAACAACAGTTGGCGTTTAGGTACCAAATTTGGGAATTGGCTTTGAATGATGTTTTTTGTAATAACGGTTGAGCAAGCCATTGTAGCACCATCTAATGTTGAGATACAGGCTGCAATTAATCCCATAAAAACCATGGTTCCAATGCCAACAGGTAAGCTATCTCTGACAAAGTTTAAAAATACATTGCCTGTGGCGCCATCTTCAATATATAAGGTTGCCATGATGCCTAATAAAGCAAATGCAATACCGACAAAGATAGTGATTCCACCTGATAACAAACATGATTTACGGGCATAATCGGCTGTTTTTGCTGCAAATATACGTTCCATAAAATCCAATGCAACCACATCACCCAGTGCCAATGCCAGTAAAGAGGCCCAGGTTAGTAAAGCGCCTTGTTCTGATTTATAAAAAGGTTCCCAACTGAATTTTTCTGAGATAACGTTAACCAATACTGAGGTGTCGTTGTTGGCAATAATCCAGACCAATGCCGCTGTAAAACCAATAAACATAACGCTGACATGCAGTACGTCATTCCAGGTAACAGCAAATAAGCCACCTGCAGTGGTGTAGATCATGACAATAACGGCAATGACAATCATGGCAGGAATTGGATCAACACCCAGTGCATAATTTAATAAAATGCCAATGCCTGCAAGATTCCCTGCCAGCAATATAATCATTCCTGTGACTGATATGATGGATGCCAGTAACTCAACCCATTTACCAAACTTTCTAAAATAAAAATCTGGCAGTGTCATTAATTTCATATCATGTAGAGGTTTGGCAAAGAAAAAACCAAGTATGAGCAATGACATTCCAATGCCGATAGGTAGAATTGCACCTGCCCAAAAACCGCTTGAAATTGCAAAAGTGGCGTTATCCTGTGTGCCACCCATTTCGATTGCTTGACCCGTCAGTGACAGTGCAAGCACCCAGAAAGGTATAATGTTACCCGCAATGTAGAAGTTTTTTACTTTCCCTTTAATCCTGCCAGAAGCATGGACACCAATGAAAAATGAGATCATTAAAAATATAGTTATTGGGAGTTCCATTAGTCTAAAATCCTGTTGCCTTTAGGGATGTGCTCGATAAATTTGGTCAGTTGTTGAATTACCGCACACATTCCTTTGAAGTCTCTAATACAAGTTAAAATCTTAATTTTATATTCAATGGGTCACCGAGTACCGTCTTGTCTGGAAACATAATGCCAATGGCTCCTGGTGAATTGATACCGTTACCCATTAAACCCTTATCAAAAACAAAGTTACGAACATGGCGCATGGTTGTTTTTAATTTTGTGCTGTTGGCAAACGCATCTGCTTTGTTTTTTTGAAAAAACATGGCGGTGGTTTTTAATTGTTTTTCAAATAAGGCTGAGTTTGTACCTGATTGATTAGCCAATATTTTGACGATTTTATTTCTTTGTGGGCTATTTTTTAGTAGATTCATGGTTTCATACCATGCTCCAATGACTGCTTTTTTAAATGAGTCAGGTGTTTTTGAATTAACGACTAGCAAATCGATGATTTCGCCAGGTATATTGGATGAGTCAAATAACAATTTTGTACCTTTTTCTTGTTTAACCACTTGTAGTGGTGGATTCCAGGTAACCACTGCACTGTTTTTGCTGCTATTCATGAAAACTGTGGCAATATCTGCATCACTGGTATTGATGAGATTTAAATCTTTTTCCCGCATATGATTTTGTTCTAATGCACGTGTGAGTAAATAATGTGAGACAGACAGTTCAACCAGATAAACATCTTTTCCTTTAAGTTGTTTGATGTTTTTGGCTGTTTTAGCAACAATGCCATCATTGCCATTAGAAAAATCACCGATAATTAAAGCTGTGCTGTCAATGCCACTGGATGATGGAATGGTTAATACATCCATATTTGTCATGGTACAAGCATCAAATTTTCCGAGAGTATATAGGTTTATGGATTCAATGTAATCATTAATTAATACGGCTTCAATATTAATGTTAAATTTTTTGCCCCATTTTTTTAGAATTCCTGAGTCTTGCATATATCCCCAGGGTTCCCAGCCTGTATAATGTGACCAGGCAATTTTAAAATTTTTCTGTGCAAAGGCGTTGACACTAAAGCACAATAAAAGACCGCATAGAGTCATGTTGATTATTTTTTTTGTCACAATTTTTCCTTAAAGTTTTTTGGCGTTACATTCAAAGCTATCCCAGTCTGAATTGACTGTGAAACTGATAGAAAGCTCAATGGTGTCTCCTTTGGTGACATTGAGATCTTCGGGTAATGGTAAAACAACAGGAGGCATCAATGAATCAGATGAGTCAAAGGTGATGTCGTCATAAACCTGAAGTGGAGAGGTCAGTCGAATACTGTTAATTGTGCCATCTTCGGTGACAGGAACGTTGATTGTATAACTGAAGCTTTCAGGGTTGACCTTACTCATATCAAAAGTGTCAACTAAATAAGGTTTGGAGTGAGCTTTAGGAGAAATAATGCCTGTGAACTCAAAAAATTGAGTGCGTAAATGAATGGTTTCTTCAAAAACAAATTTTGAATTGACCAGTTCAAGATAATTGAAGACTTTTTGTGGTAAGCAAATGGCATCGTTGTTTGCCAAGTTCTGCGTCATGTGATTCATGACCAATATTTGAGGTTCTGTTACTAACCAGGTACTTAAGTTTTCAGCAATGACCACATCAGCTTTTTGATTGTTGATGTCATCAGAGTTAACATCTAAGGTACTTTTATTAATGAGCTTGATATTGTCTTTACCAGAGTTAGCAATATTTTTTTGAGTAAATTGTGCAATATTTTCATCCAGCTCAATTGAAAATACTTGGCTTGCCCCTGCGCGAGCAGCCAGTATGCTCAAAACACCACTGCCTGTTCCGCTTTCCAGCACCACTTTGTCGTTGCTTATTCTTTGTATTGCTTGTTTAAATGGGCCAACTCTGACGGCATCAGATAACATTTCGTAATGGTAAGGCAGTCCTAATTGGCCTTCGCCATGAGGGTTGTTGTAATCAATTCTTGATGTCATGCAGATTTTCTCCGTATGTTATATTGAATGTTGATCATAAGTAGATTCAACTGATTTATTTAGTCTGATCATGTAATGTATTAAATTCATCAACTAAACGAGTTTTTTTCGGGTTAAACCCAATGTTTCTGATTTGGCTGACCATAGAAAAAAAGTCAGGGCTGTTTTTAATTTCAGTTGAATTAATGTGAGTGGATAATTTTTTATCCAATAAAATTCTAGCACCTTGGTTTCGTGATTTTTTATTTTCTTTTTGTTGGTAGTAGGGTGATAAAACAAATACTCGGGTACCTAAATAAATAGCCTCTTCCAAATCATGTGTAATAAAAAAAACAGTCATCTCATTTTTTTCCCACAAATCTAAGATCAATACCTGCATTTCATCTCGAATATGAGGGTCCAGTGCTCCAAACGGTTCATCCATTAATAATATCTTGGGCTCTATAATCAACGATTGAGCAATAGCCGCACGTTGTTGCATACCTCCAGATAACTCATAAGGATATTTATAGGCATGATCTTTAAGGTGAACCAATGATAGATAATGAAATGTTTTTTCAAGCAATAACTTATGTTCCACTTTATTGTTGCGAGATTGTAGATTCAAACCCAGCATTACGTTTTCAAGTACATTTAAATGAGGGAATAACGCATAACTTTGAAAAACAATGCCACGATCAATATTGGGTGATTTAACAGGAAAGCCAGACATTGAAATATTACCTGTATGAGCTTGTTGTTCCCCCATTATGAGTTGTAATAACGTTGTTTTTCCTGAGCCACTGGGTCCTACTAAAGTACAAAACTCACCTTTATTGATTTTAAAATTTATATTTTCTAATATCCGTCGGTTATTATAAAACTGACTAACATTGTCAACTTCTAGTAAAGGCGTATTTTTCATGTTTTGCAATACCAGTGATATTTATTTTTTGATATCCAATAAAGTGTTTTATCTATTAAAAAACCAAGCAGTGTGATCCAGAAAACATAGGGAATAATGACGTCCATCGCCAAATAACGTCTAACTAAAAAGATTCGATACCCCAGTCCTTCTGTTGAAGCAATGGCTTCTCCAGCGATGAGTAACATCCATCCCATGCCTAAAGACAGTCGGATGACGTTAATTAGTCTTGGTGTGACTTGTGGGAGGATAATAGTGTAGATGATTTGTGCCTGAGTTGCACCCAATGTTTTGGCTTTGGTAATTAATTGTTTGGGCATTTTTTGAATGGTCAAAACCAGGTCACGAGTGATGATGGGAAAAATGCCGATGGTTATTAACATAATTTTAACCAGTTCGTTGACGCCAAAAGCAATGAATATAATGGGTAATATGGCCAGTGGAGGGATCATTGATATAAAAATAAGGAATGGCGATAACAACATGTCTAATTTGGGTAGCATTGCAATGTGTAGCGCAATGATTATTCCAAGTATGGCTGCGAAAAAAATTCCCCCAGCAAGCCTTTTAAGGCTGGCAAATGTGTCTTGCCATAAAATATATTGATCTGTGCGCCTGTCTTTAACAAATGCTTTGATATAAAAAGCATCTGCCATTTGGCTTATACTGGGTAATATTTTGTCGTTAGCATTGTCTTGATGCCGAAGTGTTGAAGCTAAGCTGTATAGCATGAGTAATATGATAAAGGGTATGGTGGCAAGAAATATTTTTTTAGCCTTATCTATTTCCCGTAATTGTTTTATTTTTTCCAGCATTGCTTATTGTTTTCTTGTAGTATTATTTTAATTGTTTTAGGTATCGAAAAAATAAAGTTTAGGGATGAAAATTAAATAACTTGGACAATATTGCTTTCAGGTTTACGTTAGTTTCGATTGATCTGATTGAACAAAACCGCTGCACTAGTTACTCTAATGCGAGGTTTTGTGATTGAGGATCAATCGAAAATGATGTGAAGATGGAAGCAATATGTTCAGGTTATTTAATTTTCATTCCTTAGGAATGGCCACGAAAATTATTTTTTTATTCGTCCAACCCATGGCCCTGCCAATTTCAGTGATTGTTTAATTTCTTTTGAATAATCCAGTGCATCCTGTTTGTTTTCAAACCCTCTGACTTGTAGTCGATACCAGGTTCTGCCATTAATAATGGTTCTTTCTTGATTGGTATCAATGCCTAATTTAGAAAACTTTTTCTGTGTCCGTTCGGCGGCTTGTTTTGATGAAAGTGATAGTAAATTAACCAGCCATTTACCTTTTATTTTTGCTTTGGTTTTTGTTTGATTTTTTTCTTTAATTTTTCTGATGATTTTAGTCTTCTTGACTGGTTTTTTAACTTCTTTTGACCGTGTTTTTGACGTGTTTTTTACGATAGATCGGGTTTTTGCGGGGGGGATTTGTTTTGTTTTAGCAATGCGTGTTTTTTCTGAAATTGTTTCACGTCGATTGCTTGATGTCTTTCTGTTATTGTTGGCAGTGATGCGTTTTTCAGTGTTTACTTGAACGATAGATTTTTGATCGAGCTGTTTTTGTAGGCTGTCTAACGTTTGGTTGATTAAAGTGATTTCTTCAGAAAAGTTATTATTGACCGTTTCTATGGATGATTTAGTGTGATTTTTTTGTGATTGAGATTCCTGTGCCAATTCAGTAATTGCTTCTTTTAGATTAGTAAAGCGTACACTCAATGTGTTGACTTTTTCTACCGTATCGAGGAACTGATCTTGAGATAATGTCGACTGTGGTGCGGCTTGAACAGTCTGATTGGCTACTTTATTTTGCAATTCTTGTAATGTTTGGCTGATGACAAATGCATAACTTCCAATACCTACCGTTGTTAAAATAGCTGTAATAGCGAGAATGATGGCCAGTAATGAGGAGGGGGAATTAGATTCTTTCTCTTCAAAATACACCGTATCGTCAAAATCATCTTCCTGATCATCATCCAGCAATATTGGTTCTTCGATATCATCCATTGAGTCATTAAGTGTTTCTTCAGTCAGAAGTTGATTTTCATGTGAGAATAGTGTTTCTTCCTCCGTATCTTCCTCATGTTCAGCTTCTGTTTGTTCTTCATCATCACTTTCGGTTGCTTCAGGTAATGGTAGTTCTTCAATATCTGTTGATATACTTTCTGTTGTGTTGGGTTGTTCTATTTCCTCGCTTAAATCTATTTGTTCCGTCTCCTCTTGCTCACTGTAATCAATGATATTTTCATGTTTGCTTGTGGCGGGAGGGAG
>JABHHM010000298.1 GCA_018671575.1 Methylococcales bacterium
CCCTCCCAAGATTAGATTTCCCTAGACTCTAGAAGTCTCTAAAGGTCCGTTGAAGACTACAACGTTGATAGGCTGGGTGTGGAAGTGCAGTAATGTATGAAGCTAACCAGTACTAATTGACCGTGAGGCTTGATCATATAACACTCAAAGTGCTTGTGCATTGAGAGATCAGAAGTGATTGGTATGACATACTAAAATACTTAAAAGGTTTCCTGAAGAAGAACAGAGATAATATTTGTTTTATATAAAAACAGATAGAGTCAACGTGATTAGACAGTTTAAATGAAAATAAAGAAAAAGGTCTAATCATGAAACGGTTTATCTGGCCACCATAGCGTATTGGAACCACCCGATCCATCTCGAACTCGGAAGTGAAACGGTACAGCGCCGATGATAGTGTGGGGTCTCCCCATGTGAAAGTAGGACATAGCCAGGTTTTAATTTTAAGCCCTTGCATTATTGCAAGGGCTTTTTTTATGGCTGATGAAAATGTTTTATAGCTAAACATCGTGTATAGTGGTAATTATTTTTCAAGGTATTATCAATAATGAATTATCCGATTGACAATATAAGCGGTGTCATTCTTGCTGGTGGTCAGGCCAGAAGAATGAATCACCAGAATAAATCATTATTAAAAATTAATAATAAATCGATGATTGAGCATGTCATTGTCGCTATACAACCACAAGTTGGAAAGTTATACCTTAATATAAATACTGATTTTAATTCATTTCATCAAATGAATCTGTCTATTATTACGGATGACCAGAGTGAAAAATTAGGCCCTTTGGCGGGTATTAATGCAGTATTATCTCGTATAGATACAGACTATTTAGTGACAGTACCATGTGACTCTCCAATGATTACTTCTGACCTGGTTAATCGATTATTCAAGTCTATGAAAGACAATAGGCCCTGCATTGCTCATGATGGTTTAAGAGCACAACCATTATTTTCCCTAATATCAAAACAATCTCTCCATTCTTTATCTGAGTATATTGCCAGTGGACAGAGAAAAGCAATTACCTGGTTTAAAAATAATCAGGTAAAATATGTCGATTTTTCAGATAAACAAGACAGCTTTATTAATGCCAATACACCCGATGATTTACAAAAATTAGAGGAGATGTATGTCGCTACTTAAACTAGATAAAATAATAGGTTTTGTTGCTTATAGTGGTACGGGAAAAACAACTTTATTAGAAAAAATAATTCCTATTTTAACCAGTAGAGGTTTTAAAATAGCCGTTATCAAACATACGCATCACCAATTTGATATCGATAAGCCTGGTAAAGACAGTTATAGATTACGAAAATCAGGAGCCTGCCAAATTGTAATGGGATCCTCAAAACGTTCCGTAATGATTAAAGAAAACACACAGCAACAAGATGAACCTAATTTAGAAGTATTAGTTAATCAATTAGATCTTGAGGAATTAGATTTTATTCTGGTTGAGGGTTTTAAGCATGAAGCATTTAATAAAATTGAACTTCACAGAAATATAATGAACAAGACTTTTCTCTATCAGGATGATCCAAATATTTTTGCAATTATCTTGGATAAAGAGTCAAAAATTAGTTCTCAGTGTAATTTACCGCAGTTAGATATAAATAACGAATACGAAATTGCCGAATTTCTTATCAATAGAATTTCTAATAGTTAGGAGTAATAAATGAGCAGTCAGACTAGTGAATGTGGTTGTGATAGCACAGCACATAATTTAATGACTATCGATGAAGCAAATGTCATTATTAATGAATCAATTAATAAAATCATAAGTTTAGAGATTGTTGCAATCAGGGATTCACTTAATAGAATTTTGGCATCTGATATCATCTCAAAAATTAATGTTCCATCAGATATAAACTCTGCAATGGATGGTTACGCAATTAAATATAATGATTTAGTTGAAAATTCAATTACAAAATTAAAAATTGTCGGTACCTCATTTGCAGGAAAACCATGGCATGGAAAATTAAATTGTGGTGAAACAATACGTATAATGACTGGAGCAGTGCTACCTGGTACAGCAGATAGCGTTATTATGCAAGAGCATGTAAATAGAAATGATGACTATATTACTATAGAAGGATGTCATAAAAAATCGCAAAATGTTCGAGGAATCGGCGAAGATGTCAATGTTGGAGATGTAATATTAAAAAAAGGTAAATTGATAAGACCTGCAGAAATGGGGTTGTTGGCTTCAATGGGTATTTCAGAAATTAAGGTCATGCAAAAATTACGAGTTGCCTTTTTTTCGACAGGTGACGAATTGCAACCACTTGAATCAACACTATCTTCAGGGCAAATTTATGACAGTAACCGTTATAGTTTGTTTGGTATGTTGAGCCGTTTAGGTGTTGAGTTGATTGATTTAGGAGTGATAAAAGATGATAAAGAACTTATTCGCCAAACATTCATCAGTGCGGCTGAATGTGCGGATGTGGTGATAACATCTGGCGGTGTGTCTGTTGGGGATGCTGATTATGTAAAAGAAATTCTAGATGAGCAAGGGACAATAACTTTTTGGAAATTAGCCATAAAACCTGGGAAACCACTGGCATTTGGTAAAATGAATCAATCTTTATTTTTTGGGTTGCCAGGAAATCCTGTTTCAGTAATGGCAACATTTTATATGATTGTACAACCTGCTTTACTAACTATGATGGGTCATCAGAATACACAAGTATTTACAGTACAGGCTCGTGTTTTATCCGATATTAAAAAAAGACCTGGCCGTTTGGAGTTTCAACGAGGTATTTTACAGCAGGAGAAAGGTCAGCCGTTAACAGTAAATTCAACGGGTGGTCAAGGTTCTCATATGATGACAAGTATGAGTAATGCAAATTGTTTTATTGTATTGGAGCAAGACAACGACGGTGTGAAAAAAGGTGAGATGGTCAATATTATTCTTTTCGATGGATTCATGTGAATTAAGGTGCCAGGTTAATGTTTAATAATACTCATCATATACCAAGTGTGCTGACATTTTCTGGCCATGACCCGAGTGGTGGTGCAGGTTTGCAGGCAGATATTGAAACATTATCCAGTCATGGTTGTCATGCAACACCTATTATTACTGCCGTTACTATTCAAGATACCTGCGATATAAAAAAAATAATTTCAATTGATGCTGACGTGGTTTACGATCAAGCTAAGACAATTTTTGAAGATTTTTCTGTGGGTTCAATCAAAATAGGTATGATTTCTAACCAGGAAATATTGTCGGCAATTCATACAATACTGCAAGAATATCCCGAAATACCTGTTGTGCTTGATCCTATTTTTGCCAGTGGTGGAGGCACACAAATTTCTAATGACTCATTGCAGACAATGATGTTTGAGAAACTTTTACCTCATGTAACGGTGTTAACTCCAAATAGCCATGAAGCACGAATATTAAGTGGTGAAGAAAAACTGGATGATTGTGGTTTAAAATTGCTGGAGTGTGGTTGCGATTATGTATTAATCACTGGGACACATGAAGATAGTAAATCTGTCAAAAATAGATTGTTTCATGATGGAAAATTAACTGAAATATTTTCATGGGATAGGCTTCCCAATACTTATCATGGTTCTGGTTGTACATTGGCATCTAGTATTGCGGGTTTATTAGCACAAAAAATATCAACTTTTTCTGCCATACATGAGGCACAAGAATATACTTGGGAAGCATTAAATAGTGGCTATCAAATAGGACATGGTCAGTGGTTGCCACAAAGATTTTTCTGGATAGAACGTTGATAAATGGCCAATTATCTGGATTATATGCAATTACAGAAAGTCAGGCTAAATTAGATGATCAATATTTGAAAAAAATTGAAATACTACTAAAAGCTGGTGTTTCTATTATTCAATATCGCAATAAAAATAATGATAAATTGAATCAATTTGATTTTTTAATAAAGCTAAAACTATTGTGTAATAAAAATAACGCACTGTTAATCATCAATGATGATTTGCAATTATCTAAAAAGCTTGATGCGGATGGCATTCATCTTGGAAAAAATGATTGTAGTCTTAATGATGCCAAAGAAATATTAGGCAATAATAAAATTATTGGAGTCTCTTGCTATAATGACCTATCTTTGGCAATTATTGCTGAGCAACAAGGTGCAGATTATGTAGCTTTTGGGCGTTTTTTTCCTTCAAAGACTAAACCAGATGCCGTTCAGGCAGAAATAGATTTACTTCAACAGGCAAAAAAACAATTGCATATTCCCATCGTTGCCATTGGTGGTATTACTATGCAAAATGCAAGACAAGTTATCAATGCGGGTGCAGATATGATTGCTGTGATTGATGGTCTATTTTCACAAGCAGATTTATTTGAAACAGCACGAACATTAGCAAACAACTTTTCAGGAGATCACCATGGAAGAACTCTTTAAACAAGCACAACAGTATATTCCAGGTGGCGTTAATTCACCTGTTAGAGCATTTAAATCGGTCGAAGGTGAACCTATTTTTATCAAAAAAGCAAAAGCAGCCTATCTCTATGATGAAAATGATAAGCAGTATATAGATTATGTTGCTTCATGGGGACCAATGATCTTAGGTCATGCTCATCCCCAAGTAATTGAAGCAGTGAAAAATCAAGCGGAAAAAGGTTTAAGTTACGGTGCGCCGACAATCATCGAAACTGAAATGGCTAAAAAAATTATCGAATTAGTTCCTTCAATAGAATTAGTAAGAATGGTTAACTCAGGAACGGAAGCCACGATGAGTGCCATTCGTTTAGCGAGAGGTTATACGCATCGTGATAAAATAGTTAAATTTGAAGGCTGTTATCATGGGCATTCAGATTCTTTATTGGTTAAAGCTGGGTCTGGCGCATTGACTTTAGGTGTTCCAGATTCTCCAGGTGTTCCTGCTTCTCTGGCGGAACATACATTGACTTTAGAATATAATAATTTAGATGAAATTGAAGCTGTTTTTGAAAAAAATGGAAATGATATTGCTTGCATTATTGTAGAACCTGTTGCAGGTAATATGAATTGTGTTCCTCCTGTCCCTGGTTTTTTAGAAAAATTAAGAGATGTCTGTAATCAATATGGCAGTATTTTAATCTTTGATGAAGTGATGACTGGTTTTAGAGTTGCATTAGGTGGTGCTCAGCAACATTATGGTGTCATGCCCGATTTAACAACTTTGGGTAAAGTGATTGGTGGTGGTATGCCTGTGGGAGCATTTGGAGGAAAAAGGGAAATTATGCAAGAAATTGCTCCATCTGGTCCGATTTACCAAGCTGGGACTCTTTCAGGTAATCCAATGGCGATGGCAGCAGGCTTAAAAACATTGGAAATAATTTCCGAAGTAGGTTTTTATCAAAAATTAAATGAAAAAACGGAGTCATTTGTTAATGAGTTATTAGCACAAGCTAAAAAGTACAATATTCCAATGACTGCTAATCAGGTTGGGGGAATGTTTGGATTATTTTTTACAGAAGAAGAATTAATGACAAAATTTTATCAGGTGACGGCATGCAATATAGAAAGATTTAAGTTGTTTTTTCAGAAAATGATCAATAATGGTGTTTATATTGCCCCATCAGCTTATGAAACAGGTTTTGTATCTGCTGCTCATACAACAGATGATCTTGAGCAAACTGTTGAAATAGTCGGAGAAGTATTTCAAAAACTTTGATCTAAGATTACAACTCAAACCCA
Source organism: Methylococcales bacterium (assembly GCA_018671575.1). Classification (GTDB taxonomy): domain Bacteria; phylum Pseudomonadota; class Gammaproteobacteria; order JABHGC01; family JABHGC01; genus JABHHM01. Next base: position 5,671 of record JABHHM010000298.1, read on the forward strand.
AGTAATTCTCCCATTTTTACAAAGTTACCAGGTTTGAGTTGTTTATTCCAGTTCATTGTGCCTTTTTCAAACAGAAGAATAACGGTTGAACCCATATTAAATCGACCAATCTCGTCACCTTTTTTATAATTCTTATAATATTCAGGTGTTGCACCATGTTGCCAGGTTTTTATATTGCTTTTGTGAGGTGGTGTAATTTCACCCAATAATTTTGTCTCAATGCTACCAACAAAAAATGCACCGACTGAAATAACGGCCATTTGCCCAAAAGATGTTTTAAAAATATTTACAACTCTTTCATTTCGACTAAAAATATTAGAAACGGTACTGACTGTAATTGGATTAACTGCAAATAAGCGACCTGGAATATACGTTGTTTCAACTAATTCGCTATAGGCAGGACAGTGAATTCGATGATAGTCACGAGGTGATAAATAAATGGTCATATAAAGACCATCGGTAAAGTCATTTACCCATTTGTTTGTTCCAAGTAAATCAGCTAGTTTATAGTTTCTGCCTTTTGCTTGAATGAGTGTGTTTTTGTTGATGTTTCCAAATTGACTAATGACACCATCTACAGGGCTTACGATAGATTGGTTGGTTGTATCAATGGGTCTGCTTTCAGGTTTTATGCTACGTGTAAAAAAATCATTAAAGCAACTGAATGTTAAAGCGTTTTCCTCTTTAGCCGTTGTTAAGTCAACGTTGTATTGCTTAACAAAATTTTTAATCACAAAGTTTTTAATGCGACGATTTTTTATTCTCGTTGCTTTATGCATTTGTTTTGAGAACCAATGATGAGGTACAATAAATTGAGGTAAAACTCTTATCAAATATTGAATACTTAGTTTTGACATAGATTACAAATTTTAATTAAAAAAACAATAAAGGTTTTTTCATGACAGATAAACAAGCAACGATTAAAGCAATAGAATCAGAAATCGTAGCGACAATGGAACGATTAAGACAAGTAGAGAATGTTCCAAATCGAGTTTTTTATTTACTGCATGAAGCAATCAATACTGCAATAAGAGAATTGCAGTGGGAAGATGAACATGCTCAAGTAAAGGCAGAATTTGAAGAGCTGAAAAAGGATCAGTTAATCATTGAGCAACGCAAGCCATCTTCTGATGATAAACACGATTAGTGTTTGGCTTCTTTTGCAATGTCCTTTCTTACTTGATCCATATTTAAGTCTTTGACTTTTCCTATTAAGTCAGTCAAACCTGATTCAGGTAACATGCCTGGTTGAGAAAAAATAATAATCTGCTCTCTAAAAATCATTAAAGTTGGAATTGAACGAATTTGGAAATTGGCTGCAATTTCCTGCTCGTCTTGAGTATTGACCTTGCTAAACATAATATCATCGTAACTTTCCGATACTTTGTCGTAAATGGGGGCAAAAGAACGACATGGACCACACCATGGCGCCCAGAAGTCAATAATAACAAAGTCGTTAGATTCGATTGTTTCCTTAAAATTGCTCTGATTTAATTCAATGACTGCCATATCTTTTCCTTAAACTGTAATTGGCGGATTTAGCTTTCAGCTGAATCCGCGCTGAAAGCTGAATTTATTTTATTGAGTCAAGTTGGCTAAAAATTTGATCCCGTATTTCATCAACCTGGCCAATTCCATTCACTTTGATGTACTTTAATGAACTATCATTTGAATAAAAACCAATTAATGGTTCTGTTTGTTCATGATAGACAGACAATCTTTTTCTGACAGTGTCTTCGTGATCATCATCACGCTGGATTAAATCTTCACCCGTTTCATCGTCTTTGCCTTCGTCTTTGGGCGGATTAAAAACAATGTGATAAGTGCGTCCTGATGATAAATGTACTCGGCGACCTGCCATTCGTTTTACAATTTCTTCATCATCAACATCAATTTCAACCACGCCGTCAATTTCAACATTTTTTTCTTTGAGTGATTCTGCTTGAGCCATGGTTCTGGGGAATCCATCAAACAAAAAACCATTGCTACAGTCTGGTTGAGCAATGCGATCTTTGACTAGACCAAGAATAATTTCATCGGAAACTAAACCACCTGAATCCATGATTTTTTTTGCTTCAATACCTAATGGTGTTCCTTCTTTGACTGCTGCTCTTAACATGTCTCCAGTAGAAATTTGTGGGATATTATATTTTTCTTTAATGTAATTTGCTTGAGTGCCTTTGCCTGCACCTGGCCCACCTAGTAGAATTATTCGCATTTTTTATCTCCAATATTTATCTCTGAAAGTAGATGATTTTTAACATATTTACTCAAATATTTCCACTGAATTTAACTAAATGAATTATTTGTTTGACAAATCCAGATGAATTTAGGAAAATCCATTGTTTACAATATAATATAGAACTATCTAGGAGATTTTAATTGGCTAATACATTATCAGCAGCAAAAAGAGCGCGCCAAGCGGTAAAAAGAAATTCAATGAATAGTAGCAAGCGAACTCAAATGCGAACTTCAATTAAAAATGTAAGTAGTGCAATTGAAAGCGGTGATAAGTCTTCTGCTGAAGCAGCTTTTAAAATTGCAATGCCTTTGCTTGATAAAATGGCACAACAAGGACTCATTAAAAAGAATAAAGCAGCGCGTCATAAAAGTCGAATCAGTGCGCATATTAAAGGCATGTCTTAATTTGCTGTTATAGTAATACAAGATTGTCGCGATGAATAACTTCAGGTTCATCCACATAGCCAAGGATTTTCTCAATTCTATTGCTGGCAAAAGTTTTTATTTGATTGATGTCTCCAGTATTATAATTGGTTAGTCCTCTAGCGATTTCAATGCCTTTGTGATTAATGCAAGAAACCAATTCGCCTCTATCGAATTTTCCAGAAACAGATGTAATGCCGACAGCAAGTAGGCTACCACCCGACTGGCAAAGTCCTTTTTCTGCTCCTGCATCTATTATTAGTTCTCCTTTGACTTTTAATTGTCCCGCTAGCCAGCATTTTCTCGCTGTCATGGTTTCTTGAGATGCTCTTAGATGAGTTCCTATGTTATCGCCATTGGCAAGTTTTCTAATACCGTCGGGCTCGTTGCCTGCCATTATGACGGTGTATGTGCCAGATCTTGCTGCTAGTTTTGCTGCGCTAATTTTTGTGATCATGCCACCTGTTCCAAATTTCCCTGGTCGATCAGCCATGCTGATTAACTCTTTGTCTTCTGCTTGTGCACTCTTGATGAGAGTGGCGTCTTTGTGAGTGGCGGGGTTTTTGTTATATAGGCCTTTTTGGTCGGTTAATATGACCAATGCGTCTGCTTCAATCAAATTAGCGACCAAAGCTCCTAATGTGTCATTGTCACCAAATTGAATTTCATCGGTAACTACAGTGTCATTTTCATTAACGATAGGTACTGTGCCAAGACTCAATAAGGTGCGTAAAGTACTGCGTGAATTTAAGTAACGTTGTCGGTTGGATAAGTCGTCGTGAGTTAATAATATTTGGGCTGTTTTTATGTCATGATGCATGAAGCAGTTTTCGTAGGCTTGAATCAATCCCATTTGGCCAATGGCTGCAACGGCTTGTAATTCATGTAATGCTTTGGGTCGGGTTGTCCAGTTTAGGCGTGACATGCCTTCGGCAACAGCTCCTGAAGAGACTAAAATGACCTGGTAGTTTAGGTGATGCTTTAAGTAGGCTATTTGCTCAACCCATTGCCCAATGACCTTGCAATTGATGCCTTTGCCATTATTGGTTAGTAATGAGCTACCAATTTTGATGACCCATCTTTGAGTCTTTTTTTTGTTTTTCATTGTTAAGAGATTTTATTTATCTAAAATTAAGAGGGTATTTTAGATTGTAACTCGTCGCAGAGTGAATTGAAAAGGTGGAGAGCTAAACTTTATTGTCTGAAAGAATTTTGAATGCCAAAGATTGTGAGGTCAATGGCATTGTTGGATAAAAAATTTGGCTTAAAAACTATTATCTTCTTGGTCGTCTGCCTTTGCCTTTTTTGCCTTTTTCAGTGGCAATATTTACTTTTAAAGGTCGGCCAACCAATGTTTTGCCATTTTGTTCAAGTGCGCTTTCTGCTCCAACTTGCTTAGTATAGGTAATAAAGGCAATACATTTTGATTCCCCTGTGAACCTGTCAAGAATGAGATCTATTTTCTCAATGTCGCCATAAGGAGAAAATATGGTGCTTAGTTGTTCTTCGTTAACACTATAGGCAAGATTGCCGACAAATAATTTATTCTGCTGCATTATAAAATCAATCCTTGAAAAAAATGTTGTAACGTTAGGATTCGAGCGGCTATTGGTGAGTGCCGTTACTTTTGAAAAACTTGGTGATATGTGGAACGAATGTTGCGAGTGGTTATATAATCCCTAGTTTTAAATCTGAAATTGAAGCCAGATTAAAGTAGGGTGTAATTATAGGCTGGTTTTTATTTTAGTCAATGATTATTTAACGCGCTTGTCATCTTTTTGTTTAATAAGTCATTGAATATAAATGAAATTCTGATGTGTTCTTATTATTTGATGTGTTCTTATTATTTAAGTTGTATTAAGTTTGAGTGTGCCGACTAACTGGTTGATGTGTTTGATTTGGTGTTTGTCTAAATAGTCTATAATTCCCTGGTTTATTTTTGGTGCAATAAGCGGGTTAGAAAATAAGGCTGTGCCGATGCCAACGGTAGATGCTCCAGCAATTAAAAACTCAATGGCGTCACTGGCTGAATTGATGCCACCCTGTCCAATAATTGGGATATTATGTGTTTTGCAAACTTGATAAACTTGATGGGTTTTGAGTAATGCAACAGGTTTGATGGATGGTCCTGATAAGCCTCCTTGATTATTGCCAAGCACTGCTGTTTGGTTCTCAATGTTGATTGCCATTCCCATTAACGTGTTAATGACTGCAAATGCATCAGTACCAGCGTCAATACAAAGTTGTGCATTTTTAGCAATGTCTGTTTGATTGGGTGATAATTTGGTGATCAGTGGTTTGTTGGTGTTTTTTCGGCAAATTTCAACAACACGTGCAGACATTTCAGGATCATTACCAAAAGCCGCTCCTCCTTTTTTTACATTAGGGCAGGAGATATTTATTTCAATGGCATCAATGGGAGATTGGTCAAAAATTTTGGTAACTTCACCATATTCTTCTAATGTTGAACCAGAAATATTGGCAAAATACCGAGTTTCATTAAAGTTTAGTGTGGGTAAAATATCTTCTACTACTGTTTTTGCACCTGGATTTTGTAGACCAATGGAGTTAAGCATTCCAGCAGGAGTTTCATAGATTCGATGTGGTGAATTACCCAAGCGAGGTGCTAGTGTTGTGCCTTTTAAACAGACCGCACCAATATCTTGGTTGCTGTATCCTTCCACTCTGGTATATTCATTACCAAAGCCAACACAGCCTGATAATAATACGATTGGGGTTTGTAATTCAATTTGGCAAAAGTTAGTTGCTATTTTTTTATTGTGATGAGTCATATGTTTAATATTATTTTGTTTGAGCCTGAAATTCCACCAAATACTGGTAATATTATGAGGTTGTGTGTCAATGCCAGTGCGACACTGCATCTCATTCATCCCTTGGGTTTTTCATTGAGTGAAAAAAGCTTGAGACGTGCAGGAATGGATTATCGAGATATGGCAAATGTACGTGAGTATAGTAACTTGCAACAGTGTTATTTACAAAATAATTTTAAACGTGTGTTTGCTTGTACCACAAAAGCGAAGCAATGGTACTCTGCAATTGACTTTCAGGCGGATGATGCTTTTATTTTTGGTCCAGAAACGCGTGGCTTGCCAGAATCAGTATTAAATGACTTTCCAATGGAGCAAAAACTCAGAGTACCTATGTTGAAAAATAGTCGAAGTATTAATTTGGCTAATACAGTGTCGGTTATTTTATATGAAGCATGGCGACAATGTGATTTTGTAGGTGGTGTATAATCCTGAATTAGGGGAGGCGAAATAAATAAATGTCCAAATTGCGCAGGATTTTTATTCGCCTTTGAGGGGAAAAAATAGACGTATAGTCGAACTACACAACTATTTTTGCAACAAAAAAATCGGACAAAAAGACAAGCAAGTTGGATGTTTATTTGTTGCGCATCCCTTATTTAGAATTCAGGATGGCCATCAATTACTCGGGTGGTTCCAATTGTTCTTTGAAATCACAATCTTTTTGTGGACAAACTTTTTCTGTGCCAGCCCGCTTAGTCGTTTTAATAGTCAATAATGGCCATTGGCAATTCGGACATTCTTCATCAACAGGAATATTCCATAGTGCATATTTGCATTTAGGATAGTCAGAGCAGGAATAAAATACTTTGCCTCTCTTAGATTTACGTTCCAGAATAGATCCTTTTTTGCAGTCTGGGCATTGAACGCCAGTGTCTTTTGGTTTTTCCAGTGGCTCCATGTGTTTACATTTTGGATAGGAGCTACAGCCTATGAATTTACCATAACGTCCACTCCTGATGATTAGATCAGATTCGCAATCAGGACATTTTCTGTCAGCAACAATTTCGATTTCATTGTCACTTTCATCACCGTCAACGCTACGTGTGTAGTCACAGTCTGGATAACCTGTGCAACCAATAAAAAACCCAGTTTTACCCAGTCTTTTACTCAAGGGTTGTTCACATTTTGGGCACTTTTCATCAAGCACTTCATTGGTGACATCACTGCGCTTAACGGAATCGTATTTGTCTGTGATCAGCTCAGTAAAGGGATACCAAAAATCATCCATTAAAGGAATCCATTCTTTTTCACCACGAGAAATGGCATCAAGTTCATCTTCCAGATTCGCCGTAAAATCATAGTCAACATATTTGGTAAAGTGCTGAGTTAAAAATTGGCTGACGACTGTACCAACATCTGTCGGTGTGAATCTTTTTTTCTCAAGGATGACATATTCACGATTCTGTAAGGTAGAAATAATGGCTGCATAGGTTGAGGGTCTTCCTATGCCATGCTCTTCCAGTGTTTTTACTAGAGAAGCTTCAGAAAAACGTGGTGGTGGCTCTGTAAAATGTTGATTTGGAATAATTTGTTTTAATGGAATTTTTTCACCTTTTTCCAGGGCGGGCAACATTTTTTCGTCAGACTTGGTTTTGGTGTCATCTGTACCTTCTTGATAAACAGCCATAAATCCAGGTTTTTCAATGGTAGAACCTGTGGCTTTAAATTTATGGTCTTTACCACAATCAAATTCAATGCCCACTGTATTAATGGTGGCATGTATCATCTGGCACGACAGTGTTCTTTTCCAAATCAATTCATAGAGCTTTAACTGATCTTTACTCAGGTGATTTTTTAAAGAGTCAGGCGTATTTAATATTGAAGTAGGTCGAATGGCTTCATGTGCTTCTTGAGCATTTTTAGCTTTGGTTTTAAATTTTCGCACTTCTTTGGGAATTTGGTCGTCACCATAGGCTTTTGCAATGAATTCTCTGATTTCATCCAGTGCTTCCTGTGCTAAATTAACTGAGTCAGTTCTCATGTAGCTGATTAAACCTGTTGTTTCACCACCCAGATCAATACCTTCATACAATTGTTGTGCAACTCTCATGGTGCGCTGTGCAGTAAAGCCAATTTTTCTGGAGGCTTCCTGTTGTAGAGTGGACGTAATAAATGGTGCAGATGGATTTCGTTTACGCTTTTTCTTATCAATTTTTGCAACCACTAAAAAACCATCCGCTGATTTTTCAAGATTTTTAACCACTTCATTGGCTTGATCTGTTTGAGTGATGCTGAACTGCTCTAATTTCTCATTATCATAATGAGTGAGTTTGGCGGTAAATTCCTGAGCTGATTTTTCAAGTTGTGATTCAATGGTCCAATATTCTTTGGTTTCAAACTTTTCTATTTCTTTTTCTCTTTCAACAATCAATCGCAATGCTGGGCTTTGTACTCTGCCTGCGGATAATCCACGGCGAATTTTTCTCCATAACAAGGGCGATAAATTAAATCCTACCAGATAATCCAGTGCTCTTCTTGCTTGTTGTGCATTGACTAAATCTATGGATAAGTCTCTGGGATCTTGCATGGCTTGCAATATTGAGGTTTTGGTAATTTCATGGAATACCACTCGATGCACGGGTTTTTCTTTGAGTAATTTTTTTTCCAGCAAAATTTCTTTTAAATGCCAAGAAATAGCCTCACCTTCGCGGTCTGGATCCGTTGCGAGATATAAAGCGTCGGCTTTTTTTAATCGTTTGGTAATTTCCTGTAAATGTTTTCTACTTTGTTCATTGGTTTCATACTTCATTGCATATTGCTGAGATGGGTCAACAGCGCCTTCTTTCGGCAACAAGTCTCTAACGTGACCATAAGAGGCCAATACGGTGAAATCTTTACCAAGGTATTTTTCAATGGTTTTAGCTTTGGCGGGTGATTCTACAATTACAAGATTTTTGCTCATATTAATATTTTTTGTTTGGGTTTTTAATTATTTAATATTTTTTGCGATATTACTGAATTTTTTTTGGATGTTCAACCTAAAATAAATTGTAACTATTCAGCGTGTTTAGATTTTGTCCTGGTTCGAGGCATTTTCGCACGGAAAATGTAAGCACACAGCATAAGTGATCATTGTGAGTGTGAATAGGGTGAAAGATGAATGCACTGAGTTGTTGCAATTTATTTAAGAATTAAATCGTTGATATCGCCCCCCAGGCAAAGCAACAACATAACCTTGCAACTCTAAATCAACTAGCTGACTGGTCAAATCTTCAATACTGGCATCATAGGATAACATGATTTCATCAATACTGATGGGGTCAAAACTGATGACTTGCAATAAAGCTTGTTGATCGTCACTTAAATTGGATAAATCTTGAATTGATGTGGGAGATTGATCGTTAGCGGATAGGTTGGTGAAAATTTTAATTTCAGCAACAATATCATTGCTTTCTTCCACCAGTGTTGCGCCTTCTTTGATAATTTGATGGCAGCCTCGGGATAGTGGATTATGGATTGAGCCTGGAATGGCAAATACTTCTCGTGATTGCTCTAATGCACTTTTTGCGGTAATCAAAGAACCACTTTTTCGAGTCGCTTCAACAACCAATGTGCCGAGACTCAAGCCACTAATAATACGATTTCTTTTGGGGAAATTATGAGGTGTTGGGGTCGTTCCAAGGGGGAATTCAGAAATCAGCGTGCCCTCATTGTCAACAATTTGATGTGCCAGCTTTTTATGTCTTGCTGGATAAATTCGGTCAACGCCCGTTCCCATCACGGCAATGGTTTTTCCTTTTGCATCAATGGTTGCTTGATGAGCAGAGCCATCAATGCCTAATGCAAGCCCGCTGGTGATGGTAAAGCCTGTTTGTGCCAGCTCATAAGAAAATTGATAGGCATTTTTTTGTCCATGAGGTGTAGGATTTCGACTGCCGACAACAGCAATTTGGGGTAACATCAAATTATCAAGATTGCCATGAACATAGAGAATGGGGGGAGGGTCATAGATATTTTTTAGTAGTTCAGGATAATGTGGTTGGTTGAGTGTTAATATATGGCATTGATCTTGCTGACTCCATTTGAGGTCTTTTTCCAAGTCATCCCAGTTGAATCGCTTGATATTATTGATGACTTTATCGGATAAACCTAACTGTTTTTTATCCAAATCACTGCTGTCAAAAAAAGTTTTTAATTCAGGAAATTGTTGTAAAATACGTTGGAATAATTTAGGGCCAATGCCTGTCGTGTGGTGTAAAGTGAGCCAGTAGTTTATATCTTCCATCATTTAATTATTTTAGATTAAGTCGTTCAGCTTCTTGAGCTTTTTTTATGTGGTGTTCTCTTTGTTCTTTGATTTTATTTGCTGCTTTTTTGGCTAGGAATTGGTTTCTATTCCAGCCAAAGACTCTTTTGATCAAGTTTTTTTCCTTGCCATAAAAAAAATGATTGGCGCCATTTATTTTAATTTGTTTGTAATTTCTATTGCCCGCCTGACGTGCTTTATTATGCCTGCTTTTGGCACTTCTTAAAACCCCTGCTAAATCTGCATCGCCGTAGATATCATACACGGGAATGGATATTTCTTTAATGAATTGCAATGTGTTGTATTTTTTTTCTTTGCTGATGACGTTTAAGCCAATTGCCATCATTGAAAAAATAGGCCGTTCTTCTTCTTTAGGTAATGTTGAATCAACTTGGGCTAAATAGTACATTCCCATGATTGCGCCTAAACTATGCCCAATAATAGCAATGTATTTGATGTCTTTTTTTTGTAAGAATGAAACGGCAGATTGAATTCTTTTGTCGGCCAGATCAAATAAAGGAAGATAGTCTGTTTTGTTGGCTCGATTGTTTTTAACAGGAAGCTGGATGGATAGTGTACTCCAGCCGTGATCAGGGAAATACGTTCTGATGGGTAGAATAATATCATTCCAGTTTGGGTGAGCACCCATGCCGTGTAACAGAATGATGGCCCCATCAGGTTTTGCTTGATTGGCTTCGGTATAGATGCCAATAAATCGCTTTTGTTCTGCTTGTAGTGGTAATATTTCTCCCACTACCAGTGATTCTTCAATAATTTTCTCATATTTTTGTTCTTTAAACAGATCGCTGTAACTTGCTGCATGAACAATTATTTGAAATGTTAGAAGAAAGAATAATAAGAATGTTTTGAACAATTAAACAGCACCATATTGTTTGATGTATTGTTGAATAGAGTTCACCACGTTGTTCATGTTATTTTGTGTGGTTAAAAATTCAATCAATTCAGATAATTTGGCGATACTGCAAGTCGGCATATCAAATTTATTTTTGATTTCACTAATAGCTGACAGCTCTCCAGTCCCTTTTTCCTGACGGTCTAATGCGATAGAAACACCTGCTGGAATGGCATTTTCATGATTAATAATGTTGACTGATTCTCTGACAGATGTTCCCGCAGATATTACATCGTCAACAATTAATATTTTTCCTGACAGAGGTGCGCCAACCAATTGACCACCTTCGCCATGATCTTTTATTTCTTTTCGGTTAAATGCAAAAGGAATATTCATATTGTGTTGATCTGCAAAAGCGATAGAAATCGCTGCAACCAGGGGGATGCCTTTATAAGCGGGTCCAAATAACATATCAAACTGAATGTCTGAATCTAAAATGGCTTGAGCATAAAAACGACCAAGATGGAGTAGTGAGTTTCCGTCGTTAAATAATCCCGCATTAAAAAAATAAGGGCTTTGTCGGCCTGATTTCAAAGTAAAATCACCAAATTTTAAAACTTCTTTCTGTATGGCGAATTCAAGAAATTTTGTTTGATAGGTTTTCATAATGGTTGTTCCATAATTTGAAAGGAGTGATGGTGTTCTAATTAATTGTGATAGATAATGACATTTAAGCCAATGGATTTCAACCTGGATTCTGTCGGTAATTTGTTTAGAATTAATTTTAAAAAATCAGATGATCATACAAACCATCGTTAATATCCCTTTAAGAAAATGTTTCGATTATTTACTTCCTAATGAAATTGATTCTACATCCGTTAAAGTGGGTATGCGTGTCAAAGTTCCTTTTTCGGGAAAATCCAGAGTAGCTATTGTGGTCGGTATTGCTGATACTTCTGAATTTGATCAAGCCAAATTAAAATCAATAGAAAGTCTAATTGACCAAGCAGTCTTATTCAGAGAGACTGATTTACAATTATTACGCTGGATTAGCCAATATTATATACAGCCATTTAGCGATGTTATTTTTTCATCAATGCCACCTTTGTTAAAAAAAGGTCATGTTTATAGTAAGCCCGTGACTCATTTTTACACGCTAAAACAGCAGGATTTTAAAATTGACCAGCGTGCCAGCAAACAACTTGAATTGGTAGAAATTGTCACCAATTCAAGTGTTGCTGTTGTGGAAGAAACTTTGTCTATTGTGGGGGGGAATTGGCGACAGGCATTGAATGCGTTGATTAAAAAAGGGGTGTTGACTAAAGTGACGCGTGAAGATGCTGAGCTACCCGTCGCTGATAATATCAATAAAGAAATTGTCTATCTCAATAGTGAGCAACAGGCAGTGGTTGATTGTGTGGTGAATAATGGCGATGGATTTAAAAGCTATCTGCTAGACGGTGTGACGGGCAGTGGTAAAACAGAAGTTTATATTGAATTAAGCAAAGTGGTATTGAAGCAAAACAAGCAAGTTTTGATTTTGGTGCCTGAAATTAATTTAACACCACAATTTTTAAAACGATTTCAGGCAAGATTGGCGGTCAATATTCTGGTTTTACATTCAGGTTTGAGTGAAAAAACCAGATTAGAGTCTTGGATGATGGCAACCATGAATGAACAGTCGGTCATTATTGGTACACGATCATCGATCTTAATTCCAATGTATTCACTGGGAATGATTATTGTTGATGAAGAGCATGATCCTTCCTATAAGCAACAAGACCGATTCAAATACAATGCTAGAGATATTGCGGTTAAAAGAGCTCATTTGTTAAATATTCCTGTGATTTTAGGTTCGGCAACGCCTTCAATGGAAAGTTTTTATAATGTCGAAAAAAATAATTACCACTATTTAATGATGAATCAACGGGTGGGCAACGCTGAATTGCCTGTCATTAAGCTAATAGACATTAAAAAAAGGGTGCTACAAGGTGGTGTTTCAACGCCATTACTTAAATACATCGCACAGCATTTAGGGCGGGAAGAGCAAGTTTTATTATTTATCAATCGACGAGGTTATTCTTCTGTTTTTTTGTGCGGAGATTGTGGTTGGTTTGCTCAATGTCGTCATTGTGACGTGCGTTTAACCTATCATCATTATGATCAGCGATTAAAATGTCATTGTTGTGGGTATCAGCAGCAATTGGTTGAAACTTGTCCTGATTGTGGTAGCTCTCAGCTAAAAATGCTAGGTCAAGGGACTGAGCAGATTGAAGAAGTGCTTACAAAGTTATTCCCGAAAGTAGATTTAATCAGAATTGATCGTGATTCGGTTAGAAAAAAAGGCATGATGGAGAAATGTCTGGAGTTGATTCATCAAAAAGGTGCCAAAATATTGATCGGTACTCAAATGCTGGCAAAAGGTCATCACTTTCCCAATGTGACTTTGGTGGGTGTTTTACAAGGGGATCAGGGTTTATTTGGAGTGGACTTTAGGTCGCATGAACGGTTGGCTCAACTAATTACCCAAGTATCAGGAAGGGCGGGTAGGGCTGAAAAGCCAGGAGTTGTTTACATTCAAAGTTATACGCCAGAACATATTATGTGGCGTGATATTGTGACGCATGATTATCGTGCATTTGCCAGACGAACCTTGCTTGAAAGGCTTGAAGTTAATATGCCACCTTATTCTGCTCAGGTATTAATCAGAGCAGAATCACGCATGAAAGTAAAATCAATGAATTTTTTGAATCAAATAAAACCTTTTTTTCAGCATCAAGAATCAGTGGTAGAAGTGCTTGGGCCGATTCCTGCGTTGGTAGAGAAAAAAATAGGTAAATATCATGCTCAGTTATTGGTACAGGCCAACCAGAAAAAAGAACTGAATCGAGTTTTAAATCATTGGTTGGGTTGGATGGAGCAAAATACACTGGATAAAAGCGTGAGGTGGGTGTTGGATGTCGATCCGATGGAAACGGTTTGAGTTTTTGTAATAAATATATTAGGCAATAAAAAAAGCCCTTAAAAA
>JABHHM010000212.1 GCA_018671575.1 Methylococcales bacterium
TTCAAAAAAATCATCATTTTGTTCAATGTGATCAATACCTAAATAAAATTTCCAGATATCTGTTAGCTGCAATTTGATTTTGTCTATTGATTGGATTGGTATCTTAGTAGTTAGTTTATTTTCAGTGTTTTTATTCTCATCAATAAATATTCCTTTAGCCATTCGTTCAGATAAGTTTTTTGTTGAAACAAGTAAATGGTGATGCTCGCTTTGTAAAATACGATAAAAAGTATTGATGCCATCGACCGTTGATAAGCCAGTGTTATTCAATTGATTTTGTTTTTTTGCTGATTCAACACCCATACCTACTTCATCCCAGCCATCCCAACCAATTGTTAATATTTTCGTCTTTTGATTATTCATGCCGTAGCTTGCATAGGTATCAAGAAAATTGTTTGCAGCACAGTAATCAGAAAACCCTAAACCACCCAGTATGGTCGAAATTGATGAAAACAATACCATTAAATCCAGGTTTTTATTTTTAAAGAGTTGGTGTAAAACCCATGTGCCTTGAATTTTTGGGGCAAATGTTTTTGTGATATTTGCATTGGTCTGTTTTTGTACGAAAACACCTGTGGAAATTCCTGCAGAATGAATAACCCCATTGATTTGACTAAAACAAGACTCTGCTTTTCTAATGACATTTTTCATGTCATTAATATTAGTGACATCGGCTTTGCAAATCAGATAATTATTAGCTGATGCATTAGCTTTGAGTAGTTTTCTTATTTTAACCGATATTGAATGATGTTCATCATGTTGTTCTAACCAGCGTTGCCATAAGGAAGGTTTTGGGAACTCAGATCTTGCAACAAGAATTAATTTTGCCTGTTGTTTCGTTGCCAATGATAAGGCTAATTCCAGTCCAATTCCGCTTAAGCCTCCCGTAATCAAATAGACACCTTGCTGTTTAAGTGGTGATTTTTGAGAGTTAAGTAATGCAGGTCGATAACCTTTTGACCAACACTGATTTTTCCTGACTGCAATCATATTATGTTCTTTGTTTAGAATATTTTTTAATATCAAGTCGCTATTGACTGGGAGACAAATATCAATGTTTTTGCATTGAATATTTTGAATTTCTTGGGAAATAACCTTACAAGTACCAGCAATAATAGATTTTTCTGGTTGCAAGGCTTCTTTATTATTTATACTGTGCTGGTGATTGGTAATCATGGTTAGTTGTATTTGTTTCATTATTCCTGCATTGGCTATTGCTTGAGCCAGAAAAATCAAACTATAAAATACTGAGAAAATATCAGGGTTAATTTTCTCTTGTTCCAATATTGATTTTGTATTGGAGGTCACCCCTATAAAATTGACGATATGGTTTGGAAACTTATTCAATGACAAGAATTCAATTAACAAGGTGAAATCAGATACACTATTTGGGTTTAAAATAAAATGATTCTTTTCCTGAACGAATGTTTCACCAATTGATATTGTCAAAACGTGGCAACCGAATTGTTTTAATTTTTTGACAAATACTTGCCCTGTATCTTCCTTGTCTAATAACACCATCCAATAGTCTAATGTATCAATAGCAACGTGATTATTATCAAGTGTAGTGATTTTTTCCCAGTAAGGGGTATAAATCCAGTTATCCATATTAGATGTCAGATTATCACAGGTGTCTTTCGTTATATCAGGATTGACCCAAAATCTTTCCCTTTCAAACGGATAAGTCGGTAACGATACCCTATAACGACATTCATTTTGGTAAAAAATATCCCAATCAATTTCAATACCAGTAATCCATAATTGACCCAATGCAGTTATTACTGATTGTAGAGAAGAGTGATTTTTCTTAGGATGGGGCAAAGTTTGAACAACTTTAAACTCAGGTCTTCTGATAATTTGTGGTTTGACAAAGCTACTTAATGTATTGCCTGGGCCTATTTCAATGAAAATAGTATTGGGCTTTTTTAACAAGGTTTGAATCGCATCAGCAAATCGAACAGTCATTCTAATTTGGCTACTCCAATAACAGGGCTCGGTGATTTCACAGGTCATGGCGGTATCACCGCTGATGGTTGAAATAATGTCAATGCTTGGTATGTCTAAGTGAATGGTTTTGACAATGTCCATGAATTCAGTCATTGCTGGTTCCATCATTGAGGAATGATAGGCGTGTGAAGTGTGCAGTAATCGACTTTCAATGCCTTGTTGTTGTAATTTATCTTGAATTTTTTCAATAGCTGTTGTTGTGCCTGATAAAACACAACGATTGGGTGTATTAACCGCCGCTATTTCTACATCCTGACACCAGGGGTGTATTGCTTCTTCAGATAAAGGCACTGCCAGCATTTTACCTTCTGGCATAGATTGCATAAGCTTTCCGCGAACACTGACTAGGTGTAATGCATCTTCCAAA
>JABHHM010000069.1 GCA_018671575.1 Methylococcales bacterium
CGTAAAATCTCTGTAGCTGTTCAGGTTACCCCTATTTTTCTCCAGTTCAAGGCAAAAAATATGAGTTTACAGGTGTAAATGAATATTTTTTAACGAAGAAATGGAGAAAAAGAGGGGTGACCTGAATAGTTACTCTTTGATTGTAATTATGAGGGTAGATTGTTTACGCTTCGTCTTTATATTCTCCATATTGCATCATGCGTTGATATCTTTTCTCTATGAGCTGTCCGCTGTCTATTTGAGTGAGTTCAGTCAGAGAGTTTGATAGTGAATCTTTCAGTTTCACAGAAATATCTTCCATATTTCTATGGGCTCCACCTAACGGCTCTTTGACAATTTCATCAATAAGTTTTAATTCATGCAGTCGATCAGAAGTAATGCCCAAAGCTTCTGCCGCTAGTGATGCTTTTTCTGCATCTTTCCATAAAATAGACGCACAGCCTTCTGGAGAAATAACGGAATAGGTGCTGTATTCGAGCATGATTGTTTTATCGCCAACACCAATGGCCAATGCACCACCTGACCCGCCTTCTCCTATAATGACACAAATGATTGGGGTTTTTAGTGAGGACATTTCAAATAAGTTTCTGGCAATGGCCTCGCTTTGGCCTCGTTCTTCCGCATCAATGCCAGGATAAGCTCCTGGAGTATCGATAAAAGTAATCAGGGGTAGGTGAAATTTTTCAGCCATTTGCATTAGACGTAATGCTTTGCGATAGCCTTCTGGTTTGGGCATACCAAAATTACGTCGTATTTTTTCTTTGGTATCACGACCTTTTTGCTGGCCAATAATCATAACAGGTTGGTCATTGAGTCGAGCAATACCGCCAACAATGGCTGGGTCATCTGAGAAATGTCGGTCGCCATGTAATTCACAAAAGTCAGTAAAAATATTTTCGATATAATTCAGTGTGTAAGGACGTAATGGATGCCTAGATAGTTGAGATATTTGCCAAGGTGTTAAGGAGGAGAAAATGCTCTCAGTTAATGCCAGGCTTTTTTCCTGTAATCGACTGATTTCATCATTGAGATTGATTTCGCTGTCATCAACAATATTGCGTAATTCTTCAATTTTTTCTTCTAATTCGGCGATGGGTTGCTCAAAATCGAGATAATCGAGATTCATTGTTTGGCCTTAAATTCTTATTGTTGTGTTGCTACATGGTTGTTGAAAAAACATTCGTCCGTTAATTCATTGACTATAATTATACATTATAGAACTAAATTCAAGTAGCGACCATTTGTTGCATTAATAAAAATAATAACGCGTTGTATCATGATCCAGTCAATTTATATCAAAAACTTTTTAATTGTTGATCAGTTAGAATTAGATTTGCAAAATGGAATGACCGTTTTGACAGGTGAAACAGGTGCTGGGAAATCAATTTTAATCGATGCATTAGATCTGGTAATGGGGGGGCGAGCCAGTCCGCAGATTATTCGGCATGGTTGTGATCAGGCAGAAATTATTGTGACGTTTTTAATTGATAACGTTTCACAGGCACGACAATGGTTGCAAGATAATGACTTTTATGATGATGAGTCTTGTTGTGTTTTGCGTCGAATTATTAATAAAAATCGACAATCAAAAGGTTACATTAATCAACACCCAGTTAATATGCAGAGTTTAAAAATAATGGGTGAAAAGTTGGTGGATATTCACAGTCAACATGCTCATTTGGCTTTGTTTGAAAAAGATCATCAAAGATATTTGTTGGATATGTATTGCAATGCCCCTGATGAAATTAATTCAGTGGCTGAATGCTATCGGCTATGGCATCAAACTGAAATTCAGTTGTCGGATTTGATCAATGAGCGTCAACGTAAAAAAGATCAGAAAGAATTGATCAGTTACCAGTTGAGTGAATTATCTGAGCTTGAATTACAGGAAAGTGAGTATCAACAGCTTGATGCGGAATACCTGAAGTTGAGTCATATTGAAGAGCTTCGTCAAATTATTGATGGTTGTTATGAAAAATTGTATCGCCACCCCAAATTTACGGTAGAAACAAGCCTGCAACAAGTCATTAATGACTTGGAGTCATTGGATGTGGTTGAAACGGAAGTTGAGGAGTCATTAGAGTTATTAAATACGGCAATCATCAATGTTCAGGAGGCAGCCTCTAATCTCAATCAATATCAAAAAACACTGAATTTTGAGCCTAGTCGTTTGGCGCTGATTGAAGACCGATTATCAAGTATTCAGCGATTGGCTAAAAAACATCAAGTATTGCCAGAAGGGCTTGAGGCTTTGATCACTAAATTACAGGCTGGTTGTGATGACTTTGAGAGTTTTAATGAAGAAATAGAGCGATTGACTCAACTGAGTGAGTCTCAAAAACAGGGCTTTATCCAAGCGTCTCAGTGTTTGAGTGATATCAGGAAGCAAGGCGCAGGTCGTCTCAGTGCAAAAGTTAAAGAGATGTTGCGAGCGTTAGGTATGGTGCATAGTGATTTTGAAGTGAAAATTGATGATCAGTCTATTGAAAAGGCGGCAAGTCATGGTTTGGATGATGTTTGTATGTTGGTGTCAACCAATGCAGAATCTGAGTTGCAGGCGATGACTAAGGTGGTTTCTGGCGGTGAATTGTCACGTATTAGTTTGGCGATTCAAGTGATAACAGCGAATAATAATCAATGCCCAACTTTAATTTATGATGAAGTAGATGTTGGTATTGGGGGTAAAACAGCTGATGTAGTTGGGCAAATGTTAAGGCAGTTAGGGGGGAGTCGCCAAATATTATGTGTGACTCATTTGCCACAGGTTGCGGCATCGGGTCATCAGCATTTATTGGTACAAAAGTACAGTAAGAATCAAATGACATCTACCCGCATTGATGTCATGAGTAAGGATCAACGAATAGAAGAGTTGGCCAGAATGTCTGGAGGTAATCAGATTACTGCAGAAACTCGGTTGCATGCAGAGCATCTGTTGAATCAGGCTGCACGTTAATTTAATCGGGCTTATTTTTACAATTTATTTTGTTACATTCACCATAAATGTTATGGCTGTGAGATTTTAGAGTGAATCCTTCATCGGTTGCAACCTGATGTTGTATCTTTTCAATTTCCTCGTTAAAAAATTCAAAAACTTTACCGCAATCAATGCAGATAAGATGATCGTGATGACCTCCTTGATTGAGTTCAAAGACAGAATGCCCACCTTCAAAATGGTGTCTGGTGACTATTTTGGCGGTTTCGAATTGGGTCAAGACTCGATAAACTGTGGCAAGACCAATGTCTGAATCTTGTTGAATCAAAATCTTATAAACATCTTCAGCTTTCATATGTTGGTCTGAGTTGGCTTCCAGAATTTCTAAAATTTTTAACCTGGGAATTGTGACCTTTAAACCTGCTTTTCGTAATTTTTCATTACTCATTCTATCTATGGCCTCAGTATGATTGAAGATTATTTAATATTTGCCTATTTTTGTTGAATGTAATCGTCAAAAAATATTAATAATCAAAATGATGATGAATAATCTGATAATTTAAATGAATATAAATGGAAATTTTATTATAAATTATCTGGTGAATGTTAAACTGTACTCGTTAAATTAACAACCTTACTTTGAGTGAAAGTATTGCAAAAGGAA
>JABHHM010000068.1 GCA_018671575.1 Methylococcales bacterium
AAAAATTATTATGAAACAAACTTAGATCAACTAGTCCCGTAAGTTTTGATATATCATCTGGTAATTCACTGAGATCATTTGATTGAAGATGAAGTTCTTTTAGATCACTCCAATTTTCAATTTCTTGTGGTTCAAATTCGACACTACGGCAATTGTTTTCAATCCATTCCCACCATTTATTTCCATAATAACTATTGGAGTTATATTCATATGCATCTTGAAATTCAGAAATTTTATTATTTAGCTCTGGATCTTGGCTTAAATCAGGAGAATCTGTTAAATTAATACCATATTTATTTGCGAATTGTTGTATGTGATTATCAAATAGTGGATCTTCATTGTTTTTGTACGACAGTGACAACCACATTCTTGCTACATCTCTATCCTGTTTTACAAAGTCACCTTGAGAATACATCACCCCCAAATGGTAAGCACATATTGCGTCCTCACCCTCCAATGCGCCGTGCCTATACCAAAATGCAGATTTTTTTAGATCGCTAGGTATTGACCAATTTTCAGTGTCATCACGATTGTCATAAAACTCTGCTACAGCTTTAATTGCAGAAAGGTAGCCTTCAAGCGCTGATTTTTCATACCAATATAACCTTTCTGTCATACAGGCATCCTGACTTTTTCCTTCATTGCCATCAAAAGCATACCACCCCCCCATTAACCATAATGCATATGGGTTGCCTTCATTTGCTTTTTTTTCTACTTCTTCTCTGCTTATCCTTAAATATCGTGTTGCACTTTTTGAGAAAGAAAAAGGGTGAGTGTCAATAATATTTGATATCAATTCAACAAATATTGCAAACCCCTCTTCAGGCATGGAGCGAATGGGTACTGGTAAGTATTGATTGAGCGGCTCACCATGTTGAGAAAAACATGATAACGCGATACCAAAAGGGTCGCCTTGAAGTGCTGCTGCTGCCATGTGGCTACAAAATTCATTTAATTTTTCTACTTGTCCAAGTCCAGACACACCAGTTACACAGGCAACAGTTAGTTCACTCCCGTATTCTGAGACTATCTTACTTCCAATATCTGGTTCTTTATAATTAAAGTTAGGTGTTTGTGATTTGCCAAACAACTTTCCAAACATATCAAATACCTCAGTTTTTATTTAGCATAACGAGGTTGTAGGAAAACCTCAAAAATAGCCACTTTTGAAAGAATTTCACAGCGATAATTTATTTTTTCAATTTTGTTAGATTCTACCGATATTCTACAAAATTACATCCATTTATTAACTAAACGGCAATTTCAACGATACCATCGTTAGAAAACAATGCGGTGGTTGATGAAAATAAATGTAATATATATTCGGCTAAAAGCATTATATCCAAGAGATAAAAAATGAAGCTGTGGGAAGAAGAGATTAAAGAATGCTTAAACGCTTGCTGTGCAACGCTGCGAGACACTCACAAAGAGCCTTGGCAAGACCAGCATATCAATTGGGTTGCTAAAAGTGATGCTAGAGTTGCCCTAATGGCCATAGACCCAAGGATTGAGTACTCTCTGAGAGCTGAGTTAATCAATGTATTTAAGCGGAAACCTTAACAGATAGCTACGGCACTTTTTCCTAATAACACTTTTAAAACAGCTTGAATTTTCCGGTCGCACTTCTGAATGTAATGTGTTGGAGAAGAACCCGCTTATTATTCAGCAGGTGGTCTCATAGCAAAGTATTTATAATTATCATCTGCTTTTTTCTTTATACATGTATATTTATGCGGTGTTAAGCGTATTTAACAGCTGTATCAATACACGATATTATCTATTGCAATCATTCAAATTTGCAGTAGTATTAAATCCAGCAACGCCCGACCTGAATCACACAACAACAATTGAGTGATTTTACTCGGGCTTTTTTTTGGAAAATTTTGGACACAGACATGAACGTATTTTTATCACATGAATCAAACGGATCTCTCGGCTGGCATAGTTCAGTTGAGCTATCTAGCGTTGTGTCTGAATTATCGTTACTCGGGCATGAGCTGAGCACAAACTAACAACGTCGCTTCATTATTGGAGGGGCAACCTTCCAGAAAGTATCTTAAAAAGAACCCTGGAAGGCTTTTAACAGCTTTACCAGGGTTTTTTGTTTCCCTTTCAAAAAACAAATTGTTTACCGGTAAAAACCTGGGTGTTGCAACCTTTTTACTGGTAGACAGCTCTTTAACAATTTGATTTTGATTGGTTAGTACAAATCTGCGGGTATGATGTTAATGGTAACACGTGCCCCTTGGTGTGAAACACCTTGGAAATACTCTTGGGGTGCTTGGCTTCCACCCATGAGCTTACGGTTCGAGTCCGTATGCCCGCACCAATTTATTGCTCTATATACAGCAAACCGTGTGGGTTAGTGGCTGATGACTACAAAAAAATCATCACGGTTGAATCCGTTTCTGAATACACCTTGAAATCGGCATCCTTTAGAAATCAGCCTGATGACTGGTATGCGCTTGGTTTTTTGTCTCGGCAGAACGAAGATTTTAGAATGATCACAGAGCATAAAGGCGATACTGTCACACTGCTATTACCCTTTGAAAACTTATCGGTTGGCAGTGAATTGTGGCTTCATACGGGTTGTGATCGCACAATAAAAACCTGCCAAGAAAAATTCAGCAACCATATCAACTTTGGTGGCTTTCCATACATTCCAACCAAGAACCCGTTTGCTACAGGAATAGAGTGAATCAATTCGTTGACCGCACCCAAAATTGAAGCGTTAATGGTGCCAACAAAACGTAAATACAAGGCAATAAAGATATGAAAAATAACAAATACTTTTACATAACCATTAACAAAAATAATTGTGATGAAAGCACAACCGAGGCATTGCTTGAGTTTTTAGAAAATAATGTTAGAGCGCTTGCGGAGCTACAGGTAAAACATGTTGAGCTTGAAGAAAAAGGGTTTACGATTATCTTAAAACGAAATCCACAAAACATAAATATTAGCACCATTGACTATTGGTAAGCACGACTTACGAATGGGAACCAAACCATTAGCACCAATATGCAACTGAGCAGCAGCTGCTTAGACTAAATGACCGTAGGGGTGGCAATCACCCCTCCTGAATCCCCTGAACACCTCTTAAAAA
>JABHHM010000450.1 GCA_018671575.1 Methylococcales bacterium
AATTGTTGTGATTTCTCCTGGCGCTTTTTATTAATCATGTAAACCACCAGCAACCCGAGTAATGCCAAAGCGTAATTAAAATATTCCCAGAACATTTGTGCTTGCTGGTCTAACGGGTCAAGTACCCGTGAAAAATGCCCACGACTTCTAATGGTTAATAAACCACGATCTTCCAACGACCAATCAATGGAGTTTTCCACCATTTGTAATGAGTTTAAATAATGACTGCCTGAAGCGCTGGCAGCAATTTCAATCACATGATCGGTTAAAAAATCATTGGATGAAAATAAAATAATCCGTGCTGACTCAGGCGATTTATCAATCACACCTGTAAAAACAGGCTCTTCTTTTGTTTTTTCTTCTTTTTTAAGTTTGTCTTCTTCCTTTTTCTTATTATTAACCAATAGCGGTGATTTTTTTCCTTTAAAGAATGACTGAAATTGCCCTTCAATAATCACACCCAATAATTGTTTTTTCATTTCACCAGATACTTTAAACCCCAAATCACCATAGCTTCTAAAATCTGGCACAATATTGGTGGAATTTGACAACCATGAGTTCTCAGAACTTTCTATTAATTTGGTGAATTTTAATTTCAGCTTTTCTGTTTCGGTGATTTTAATGGGTGAAGCCCAATTCACGGTCAGTTGCTGTAACCCCCCGACCAAACTGAGCTCTTTATTCATACCTTTAGAACGCACATCAACAAAATAAGGATATTCTACCAATTGTATTTCTTTCACCATAAAGCCACCTAAATTTCTTTTAACAGGAATGGGAAATTTGGTGTTTTGTGGATCCAGTACCATCTTTTTTTCCAATTCCACGCCAAAGTTTTTTAGCCAGGGCTCTAAACCTGTTTTTTGTTCATTGGCTGACAATGAGCCTTTGGATAGGTCTATGTTATAGGGAGATGTTGATATCATCACTGTACCGCCTTGCATTAAGAACTGATCAATGGCGAATACTTGTTTTTCATTTAAGTTATTGGGTGCAGCAACAATTAAAAAATCAGCATCATTCGATACTCGCCCCTCTTTTAAAGAGGTGTCTTTGATAGTGACATTTTCAACCATTTTTTCTTCCAACAAAGTGAATTGTTTGCCTCCTCGTGTTGGCATACCGTATCTATTCTTTGGAGATTCAGCCTTATACATGGCAACTGTTTTTAAAAATCCTGCTGAAAATCGTTTTAAAGCAGCATCTATGCCTGTTTTAATACCCTCTTTTGAAAAGTCTTCAGGCAATGGGATTTGTACTGTTTGCCCGTCATGTTGCATGGTCATGTAAAAATAAAACTGATTAGGATCAAATAAACCTGCGGTCATCGGGCGAAAACCAAAATCTTTTGCCAATTGTTTTGCCAATGCGCCATCGCCTGCTTCTGGAGCTTGAATGGTATAATTTACTTTGCCACCAGAAGTTGTTTTTAATTCAAGCAAAAGTTCCTCTAGGCCTTCTTTTAATTTGACCAACTGTGGAGGTAATTTATTATTCTCTGAAATATAACCCTTGAATTGAACAGGCTTTTTAATGCTTAAAAATAAATCTCCCGAACCTTGATAACCATACAACACTTTTTTAATGCTTCGGGTAATGTCATATTCAGGGTTTCTCAATTCAATATCAAGGTCTGTTTCAGTTTGAGATTTAATTTCAATCAAGTCTCTAAAGCTTAATACTTCATATTGATCACCATATTTAATCAGCACATCAAAATAGGAATTAACCACGGAAGACTGATATTTGCTGGCAATTTGAAATGCGACGGGTTTAATACCGTATTTCTGTCCCGCTTCTTTTTCCAATTCTGGCTCTTCCAAAGGATCAATGAACTCAACACGAACTTTACCCTGACTGGCAATTTCATACTCACGAATTAAATCCCGTAATTGTGGTACCAAAGGCGCTAATAAAGGGTGGGTTTTGGCACTAAAATATCCACGTATAATCAAAGGCTCTTGCAACTGCGCCATGTAGTTTCGGGTGGCTGATGAAATAGAGTAAATATTGCCTTGAGTCATATCTGCCCGCATCCAGCCAATTTGGTGTAACCACAAATTACCCATTAATAAGTTTGCAACCATCAACACACTGGCTATTTTCCAGGTTTTGTGATTTGCTTTGTTGGTATTGGTTGACCAGCGGATTTTTTCTAACGTCAGAATATTTAAGGTAAGAAATACCCCTATAATACTCAAATAATAATATAAATCTCTTAAATCAATAACCCCTCTGGTAATTGAAATAAAGCGTGAACCACTGCCCATTAATTTCAATAATTCACCACCTTTATTACCAAATAAGGAGGTTAACGCATCTGATCCCAGTAAATAGAAAATACTACAAATAACCACGCTGATGATTAAGCTGATGATTTGGTTGTCGGTTCGTGAACTAATGAACAAACCAATCGAGACATAAGCCCCAGCCAAAAATAAAGTGGCTAAATAAGCCCCAAAAACAGGCCCCCAGTCCAACTGACCAAAAAAAGTAACCGTGATTGGAATAGGCAATGTAAGAGTCAATGCAATAGTAACCAACGCCATACAAGCAATGAATTTTCCGACCACAAACTGAGCGTTAGGCTGCGGCAGAGTCATCAATATTTCCAATGTTCCCATACGTCGCTCTTCACTCCACATTTTCATTGATAACGCAGAGACTAAAAAGATCAATAAAATGGGCATCCACTCAAAAAGAGGTCGAATATCAGCAATGTTTCGGGCAAAAAATTTCTCGACCCAGAAAAATATGAATAAATTGACGATTAAAAATACGCCTAAAAAAATAAAGGCAGCGGGTGATGTAAAAAAAGCGGATAATTCTTTGATGGCAATTCTTTTGATATTTTGCATGCAGACTAACTCCCAACTCGATTAATTTCAGCAAAGACGGTTTCCAAGTCGCGTTGCTCAGGAAAAATAGCGTATAAATCATGCCCTTTTTCAATCACACGTTGAGCTATTTTTGATGATAATTCATTGCTTGTTAATTCGGTTTTTTGAACCAACTGTAGTCTAAAAGTATGACTACCTGCCTGTTGTTGAATAGGGTCAATCGACTCAATAAAATCAAAATCTGACAACAGTGCTTTAGTTTCTTCCTGTGAACAATTGATGCTTAACATTAAACGCTCAATCTGTTGAATATCTTTAATAGCAGAATCTAATCCTATTTCACCATTTTTCATGATAATCACTCGATCACAAATGGCTTTAACTTCTTGTAATATATGGGTAGAAATAATGACCGTGGTTTTTGCCGATAGATCTTTAATCAATTGACGCATCTGTAAAATTTGAGATGGATCAAGTCCGTTGGTTGGTTCATCAAGTATCAGTATTTCTGGTTGATGGATAATGGCTTGCGCCACACCGACTCGCTGACGATAACCACGGGATAATGTATTAATCAGTTGGTTGGCTTTTTCCGCTAGCTTGGTATTGTCAATGGCGTTGCGTATGGCATCAACAATATTCTCATCATTCACACCTCTCATCCGTGCGATATATTCTAAATAGTCAATCACTGTCATTTCGGGGTAAGTTGGGCAATTTTCTGGTAAATAGCCTATTTTTTGCTGGATACTCAAGCAATCATCATCGATACTTTTACCCTCAATTTCAACATTGCCATTGGTAGGTTCTAAATAGCCCGTTAACATCTTCATGACGGTGGTTTTACCAGCACCATTGTGACCTAACAAACCTACAATTTCTCCTGACTGAATGCTAAAACTGACATCATTCACGGCAATAAATTGATCGTAGGTTCTGCTCAACCCATCGACTTTTATCATACAAATCCCCAATAGTTTTTTACAGTGATTCTAAATGCGACAGATTCTACTAAAATTCAATAACAGTTCAAGTTTAAATTCAGATATAATCCTAAAAAACAGATTTAATTATTTGCATTAAGGATAAACACAAATACTCATTGAAAATATTCGCGTCTATCTGTGTTCATCCATGACACTATAATATTAAATACTACTTTGCCCAAAGGGCATCATGTTCAAATTAGTACAACCAAATACCCTATGCAAAACCCAATACAAAATATCAACCTTTCCACTCAACCTGCCATTTTAAAGCGTAATCTACCTTGGTTATTGATATCGTCATTATTGATGGGAATTATTTACCTGACAACAAATCACATTTCTCATCAGACTATTTATAATAATTATTTATTTGATTTTGAAACTCATATTCCATTTTTAGCATGGACAGTATTACCTTATTTCGGAGCCTTGTTCTGGTCTTTTATGATCCCCCTTTTTGTGGAAAACCGACAACATTTAATGGTTATACTCTCAGTCAATGGTATTGGATTTTTGTTTAATACTTTTATTTGGGTAATGACTCCCGTTAGCTACCCTCGTCCTCAATTGAGATTTGAAGACCCTTCATTAACCGAATATCTATATCAATCTTTAATTGTTATTGATACACCATTAAACAGCTTTCCCTCAGAACATGTCACTTTAATGGCCATTTTAATCTGGGTTGCAAGTGCCTATTCGGGTAAACTAAAGTGGTTTTTTATTTTTCTGGGTGTGTGTGGCATTCTCAGTGTTTTCACTACCAAACAACATAGCTTAGTAGATGCTATAGCGGGTTGTTTGGCAATGTTTATTGGCTATATTTTGGTTATAATTTATGTTCACAGCCTAAGACGCAACAATGTTAGGAATGAGGAAGAGGAATGAATAAACTACCCATCCAGGTGGCTGTCCGATAACTCAGATTTTTGTCAAATCAAAGCATAAAATTGTCGAAAAAGCACAGTTTACGTGTGTAAATGAGCATTTTGAGTCAGATTTTAACACCGTTATGGCGGAAAGATGAGTTTTCGGACAGCCTCCTAGGAGTTAGCTGATAAACAGATTCGTTCATATAATCAACACCTTTCTTTTTAAAATGAGGCTCTTTTGACAAAACATCTTCTTTCATTAATGTCTTAATTTGATATTCATTACCATAAAGCTGATCTATTTCATCATCATTGACTGCAAACGGTGGGCCTTGCATTAAACTTTGATCATATTCTAACGTAATTAATAATATTTTCATCGAGGGTAAGATTAATTGAAGATGCTGTCGATAATTTTGACGCAATTGAAGTGGTAACGCAATTAATGATGCGCGATCATAAATTGCATCGATATTCTTTAAATCATCTACACGTAATTTAAAAAAATCCCCTACAAATATTCTAATTTTTTCAGTTTGCCATATTTGAAAATCATTTTGCTTGATGATCTCAGGTTGTAGCTGATTGTCATCAAAAAACTGTTTGACTGCCAGTGGACTAAGTTCTATTGCAGTAACATAAAGTCCTTGTTTTATCAGCCAGATAATATCGTTAGATTTTCCACACAGTGGAACAAAAATTCGATCACCTTTAGTTAAATTCAAATGAGAATAATATTTAATGAGGTGAGGATTTGTTTCAGGTAAATGAAATCCAATAAGATTCTTTTCCCATTTATCATGCCAAAAATCTATTTCCATAACAACTATTGCCTAAAAACGCCTGATAATAAAGCATTCACCCTTAAAATCAATTGATTGGTCATTTCTCGATTGAATTCTTCCTGCTGTCCTGCCCGTATTCTAGAAAAACGATATTGAGGCCCCAAAGCCTGTATTAAATAGTCTCTCATTTGCTGACGAATCACTTCTTGGCTTTGTTCTTTTGATACTCCACATTTTTTGGCGTGCCAAACCAGTCTTTCATCAATATCTTCTGTCACAAAATGCCAGAACTTAATATCACCAAATAATTCAATAAAATCTTCAGATGACAATATTTCTAAAGCCTCTAATAGAGTAACACGCAACAAGTAAACGCCTTCATGACCTTCCAGGTCTGATTTGAGCACCCCATTTTTAATGGTGGTTTCAAAATTGCCCATTTCTTTACAAAATAAACCTTTTTGAGCATCTGATGTCATTTCATCAGCTTGGCTAAATTTCATTGAAAGCCGACCATTGGCATTGGGATTGCTGACAATACGAGGAACAATTTTAATTAGCGGAGCAAATGGATATTCACCACTGATTGATTGTTTCCCTAAGTATTCTAGTGCAGCACAAGCACCTGTTACGCCTGGTTGAGAGGGATCAGCAGGATTACCACCAATAATGAGTACCAAAACATTTTTTCTAGGGCCTCTCGGCATAATTTCAGCAGGTTTTATTTGGCAGATATTACGGGAAAAATTTTCATGTTTACCAACAAATGCCCCACTTTGCTGTGCTTTTTGATAAGCCAGCTTAACAAATTCTCTATCTTGTTCTGCCAAATTAGGTTGCGATCTCTGGTAAATAATACCCGCAATATAATGGGCAAAATTGGTGGCTTCTTTGAGTTTAAATCGGTCAGGATTTAGCAGAAAATAAGCAGCGACAGACGCGGCAAAACTATCTCCACATCCCGTGTCTTCACGAACCTGAGAGTCAACCAATATGCTATTTTCTTGAATAAGTGGAGAGTAAACAAATTCAACTTTACCTCCCCTAGCCTGTCTTGCCAAACTGGCTCCTTTGGCGCCATCGGTAATCACCACATAGCTGGCACCAAAGCGTAATGTTCGTCGGCTAATTTCACGGGCATACATGCGTCTTAATTCATCGGCATTGTTGTGTTTTTTCTGTAAATCTTCAAAACCAAAAAACTGTGCCGCCTCGCCTAAATTTAAACTGACAACATCGACCACGGCAAAAAAGCTTTTATATTCGGTGTATAAACTTTTAAGTTGATTACCACCAACCAGCCAAAATACTTTGAGATTTGGGCGTAATAATTTTAATTGTCGAATATATTCAAATTTATCACTATCAAACGGTTCTTGTCCGATAAAAATAAAATTAAATCCATCACCATAAAAAGTCTTTTCCTGATCCCAAACATCGATTTTTTCTGCATCATACGTTGGCCCTCTTTCACATACAATTAACTTTTCACAGTGTTCATTTTGAAAAATCAATGAGGTTCTGGACTTACCTTCGACGGGAGTTCCAGGAATTTCATTAACAGCATCTTGCCAGGTTAAAAACTCTAGGGATGGCTGATTACTATTACCAATGACGTTTAATATAATACCCAAATCTTTACTTAAATTGCACAGTCCACCACCCAATGTTTGATGATAACCTTGAGTCTCTTCATCTGCGATAAAAAGTGTTTTACTTTGCAGTTGATCAAGAGTAATCAAATATCCATCATCTTTTCGTTCAACGGCATCAACAGCTAACTTGGTTCCGTCCATGGCTAAATCACGAATTGACTCTAGTTTATCAATCAAATCACTTGATAATGACTTGGCATAGCAGTCAATGGTTTGGGAACGCAATAATGATATAAGCGCTTTTTCAGGACGTCTATTTAGTTTTTCGATGGCCTGGTTTTTAATATTGTCAGATTTTTGCATGGATCGCCTCAGTAACTGTATAACTCATGTGCTTTATTAGTTAAGGAACAAACACGGGACACGAAATAACGTCCCGTTCTGATCTACAATCATAAAAGCTAAGATAAGGGGATGCGCAATAAATAAACATCCAACTTGCTTGTACCCAAAGGGCATAGCAATTTTTTTGCCCGCCTTTTTTGTTGCAAAAATAGTTGTGTAGTTCGACTACACGCCTATTTTTGCGCCTCAAAGGCAAACAAAAATCCTGCACAATTTGGACATTTATTTATTTCGCTTCCCCTAAGAATAAAACGGCTATCCCTATACTTTTATTCAATCACATCATTATGAAATTAAAATAAATATGAAACCAAGAAACGGAAGTTATTTCGTGCCCATTCCTAACTATTGCAATAATTGTAGTCAATTTTTAACTGGAGATGAGCAATACTTACTAAATGTTTGCTTATTAATTGCGATACATCTTAAATAACCAGCACAGAAACTTGGAGAATCGAAAAAAAATTCAGTCGGTTGCTATAAAGGTCATTTAATTGATGTTATCAATACCGCAAATCACCGCTCTATTGAGATTGATGAAGAATTTATTCAATTAATTAATTTTCCACAGCAATGTTATGAAATTAGTGATGGGTTATTTGATATAACATCAGGTGTCTTACGAATAACGATGGAAATTGATTTTGGGCATTGGAAAAGAATACGCAACAGACCGTTCCTTGTTGCTGTTAAAGCAGAGAACCGCTACAAATATATTGCTTAATTATGGCAGTGATATTGCGGCCAGTGATGCTCCCAGAAAAATACTCCTTGGGTTGTGGGAATTGATGATCTCTTATTTATAATTTCGTTCTAGCATCAAGTACATCAACACCTTCTGGAATTTTAATCTGGAAAAATGCATCTCCAATTTCAGGATTATTGATGATATTGGTAAATTTAAAATGTGTCATTTGACCCAGCTGATCCAATATATCCATCTCAATTAGCTTATCTTTTGAAAAAGTCAGCATGAGTTTTTCAAAGCCCGATTCTTCTTTCTTAGGCTTGAGCGAGATCCAATAATTGTTGCCCTGTTTAGACTCAAGGTCAACAATAAAATTTTGCTTTACGGGCGATTGATAGCTGAGCAAAGATGCAGGCGTTCCGTGCAAAACACCTGTTTGATTTTTTAAGGTCACTTGGTCTAGGTCTATGTCATAAATAAACAGAGTTTCCCCATCAGCAATAATTTTCTGCTCGTATGGACTGGTGTATTGCCAGAAAAATTTCCCTGGTCGTTTAACGGTAAACTTGCCTTTTGATTTTTCGATCACAGAATGTTCACTATTGGTAATCACCTGTTCAAAATCAGTTTGATAGGTCTTCAACTGGTTCAATAATGTTTGTAAATGCTCCAATACAGACATTTCTGCAAACAAAAGTTGCCAAGGAGAAAGCAACAAAAATAATGTAAGGATCAATCGTTGTGGTTTATTCATAATCTAAGCTTAGGCATTTGATCGTTGGTTAATGGCATGAGCCAGCGTATGTCCATCTAAATATTCAATATCTCCACCAATGGGAACGCCTTGTGCCAATCGAGTAATTTTTATTGCATATTTTTTAGCCATCTCAGAAATATAAAATACAGTGGCTTCTGTTTCAATATTTGAACTGAATGCAAAAATTAATTCTCTCACTTGTTGTGTTTTGAAATGTTGTTCCAAAAGGTCAAAACCCAATTCATCAGGACCAACACCATCAATCGGTGATAAATACCCCATTAAGACAAAATACTTACCTTTAAAACTTCCCGTACTCTCGATGGACATTACATTTGCAGGCGTTTCAACCAAACACAGTTGTTGATTATTACGTGTCTCATCAAGACAAATAAAACATTTTTCAGTTTCAGAGAATGTACGACAAGAGACACAATGCCCAATCTTTTCAATCGCTTCATTCAGAGTGTAAGCCATCTTTCTTGCACCATCACGATCACGCTGTAATAGATGATAGGCAATACGCTGAGCAGACTTTGGACCAACACCAGGCATACACTTCATGGCATTGATCAGATCCTGTAAAATTGAATTTTTCATGGTAATTAGCGTGAGACTTAAGCTTTAAAAATATCACCCAGTCCTGGTGGTAGATTGACGCCAGAGACCATTCCAGACATTTTTTCCTCATTCTCTTTAGCGACTTTTTGAACGGCACTGTTAAAAGCGGCTGCGACCAAATCTTCTAACATTTCTTTATCATCACTCAACAAAACATTATCAATATCAACAGATTTGACTTCATGCTTACCTGTCATGGTGATTTTTACCATACCGCCACCACTTTCACCAACAACTTCCATATTAGACAATTCTTTCTGCGCTTTTTGCATATTATCCTGCATATCTTGCGCTTGTTTCATGAAATTACCTAGAACACCTTTCATCTGTTTTTCTCCAGCTTGTTAATCAATGGGTTTTATTGAATTTGGAACTATTTTAGCATCAAAAACTTCTTGCATGGATTTTACATGCACATCATTTTCTATAATATTTTTAACTTCATCCATGCGTTGACGTTTTTTGCGTTGATTTTCCTGGGCAGGAGTTTCATCTGCACTTTTAGCAATTTCGATATTGATTTTCATGGGTTTTGCCAATAGTGTAGAAATGGCATCAATCAATGCAATTTCAATTTTGCTAGATTTTAGTTGTGCATGTTTTGGGTCAAGATTCAATGTGATTTGTTCAGTATCTATCGACTGACAATAACAATTATTGGCCAATTCTCGAGTTAACCCCCCTATTTGCAATTGCTTAATAAATTCACTCCAATTTCTAATATCAACAGATTTGTCTGAAGGCATTGTACTTTGTAGTGGGGGCACCGTTTTCTTAATTGCTGGCGGAGGAGAGGTATTGACGTTGTTTGCAATAGTTTGTGATTGAACAGGCTTTGTTGGTGCAGGTTTAATTGAATCAGGTTTAACTGAACTTTGGGGCTTTGATTGATTTGAATCAGCTATGTTTTCCAGATTAAATGGTTTGAATGCCAGCATTCGTAGTAAAATCATTTCAAATCCCGTTTGAAATGATGGTGACAATTCAAGCTCAGCTTTGCCTGAAATGGCTATTTGATAATACAATTGGACATCTTCTTTGGTTAATAACTGAGCCAAATCAATGATTTCATTGCGGTATTTTTCTGTATCTGGCAAACTCGATTCAATCACTTGGTACAATGCGATTTTATGAAACAACAAAGCTATTTCTTCAATAATTTTGGGATAATTAGGGCTATATTGTGCAATTTCCCGTGTCAACGTTAATAATCCGTCAGCATCATGGTTAGCCAATGTAACCAGCATTTTGATGACATAGGACTGATCAACTGTTTCCAATAATGTCCTAACATCGTTTTCTCTTACTTGTCCTGCACCGAATGAAATAGATTGATCCAGCAAACTTAAACCATCGCGCATACTGCCGTCAGCCGCATGAGATAAAATGGTTAAGGCTTCTGTTTCATAAGCAACAGATTCTTGATCTAAAATATTTTCAAATTGTGCCTTGATTTGTTCTGCGGTTAAACGTTTTAAATTAAACTGCAAACAACGGGATAAAATAGTGATGGGAAGTTTTTGTGGGTCAGTTGTGGCCAGTAAAAATTTGACATGTTCAGGTGGTTCTTCCAATGTTTTTAATAATGCGTTAAAACTATGATTGGAAAACATGTGCACTTCATCAATCAGATAGACTTTATAGCGACCTTGAGTAGGAGCATATTGAACATTATCCATCAGCTCTCTGGTTTCATCAACTTTGGTACGTGATGCCGCATCAACTTCAATTAAGTCAATAAAACGCCCATCATCAATTTCCTGGCAGGCACTGCATTGACCACAAGGTGTTGAGGTAGGGCCTTGTTCACAATTAAGTGATTTGGAAAATATTCTGGCGAGCGTGGTTTTTCCTACACCTCTGGTTCCTGTAAATAGAAAAGCATGGTGTATTCGGTTTTGATCAAGCGCATTGGTTAAGGCTTGAACAATATGTTCTTGACCAACCATTTCATTGAATGAATGAGGGCGCCATTTTCGTGCTAAAACTTGGTAAGACATATGTCAGAATAAAACATCTTTCTGGAATATTTGAAGGGTGGTAACCTATCAGCCACATCTCGGCACATGAATTCATCACTACCGCTGCTCCCTTCCAGGCCTGACGGAGTTTGCAACTTATCATTGCGAGAGGACCTATAGGTCACCATAATATAATATTAACAAAACTGCTAATGAAGTAATCTTGCAATTTCAGGCGAATTGTACTGTATATTTTTGTTGAATGGTAGCTGTTTTGTATTAATTTTTTGTAAATTATTAACTAAAATTTATTTTACTGATATGATTGGTGAAATAAATCAGTTATTCATAATGGTTATGAACGAATATGAAAAAACTTCTCATTTTGAATTTCATATTTACGGTCTCGGAAAAACAAATTTTTAAAAACCACGAATAGGCACAAACAAACACTAATTTTCTGTTTAGGGATGAAAATTAAATAACCTGGACAATATTGGTTTCAGCTTTATGTTAGTTTCGATTGATCTGATTGAGCAAAACCATAGCACTAGTTGTTCTAA
>JABHHM010000067.1 GCA_018671575.1 Methylococcales bacterium
ACCTGAGAACGGTGCGTTCAACCATCTAAAAATAACATTTCAATTTCATGTTACTTAGAAGTCATATTCAAACAAGCTCTTGACTGAAATTCAATGATACCAAAGATATTGTGAATTTTCCCCGACCCATCCTGTTTACCAGTTAGGGGGAGCGAAATAATTCAACCACTATGCACTGAAAGTGCATAGATTGCTTTTGGACTAAAAGTCCTACATTATTCAAGAATCATACTTCCTATGTCCTTATTGGACGGGTTTCTATGATTGTGCTCTGCAAAAAATACATCTGGCACAATAATTGATAATTTCATGATATATCTTACAAAAAAACCGCACAGGAAATTACCTTCAAAATCGACTATAATTAACATGAATCTGGCATAACCGAGGAAATTTTCATCAAAACTTGATGATTTCTGAAATTCAGACAAACGAAACTCTCAGGAAGACCTGATCAACACGAAGTTTGTGGTTTTATTAAGTCGCTTTCTTCAAAAAATACTCGTGATGCAAACCACCGAGTATTGCCTCTTTAACAACTTGGTAACCCTCTGGTATTTTATGTCGGTATTCCGATAACGGCACAATATTGTCTGGCGATACATTTGGTATTCCTGGTCCTAACGACATATGTGGTCGACCTTCATTGTAATGTTTGATCCACCGTTTCAAAATTGTATGCAGATATTTTTCAGATAATGGAATCATGTGATCCAAACATTCACGTCTAATTGTACCAATAACACGTTCACAGAATGCATTCATCTTTGGTGCATGTATGGCTGTTTTAACAACTTTAACATTCATATTTTCTACTGATCGATCAACGGCTTTTGAAAAGATACTATCATTATCATGAATCAAATATTTGTATTCATTGTCAGGATGTATCGTTTCCCTAAATTGTTGTATTGCCCATTGAGGATTCGGGTTTTGTGTTACGTTATAATGAACTATTTTTCGAGTACCCAGTTCGATCACTACGAAAACGTAATGGATCTTAAAGCGTATTGAAACAACAGTCATAAAGTCACAGGCAATAATTTGATGCATCTGATTGTGTATAAATGTTGACCATGTCTGGCTTGGCTTTTTATCAACCCTCAGTTAGAATCAAAGAACATTTCTAAACCAGACAATAAAAAATGGCACAACTGATCAATAACCCACATGATCTATTCATTCGTAAAACATGGGAACGCAAAGATGAAGTACGTTCATTTATTGAAAACCATCTGCCCGCTGAAATTGTTAATTGCCTGAATTTAGAAACTCTGAAAGTTGAAAAAGACACATTTATCGACAGTCAATTAAAAGCGCATTACTCAGATATTTTGTACAGTCTAATGACAAAAGATGGTAAGCCCATCAAATTGTATTTACTGTTCGAACATAAAAGCTATCAGGATGATGACATCATTTTCCAATTGCTTCGGTATGAAATGCGGATATTGGAAGCCGAGAGAAATCAAAACAAGACTAAGAAATTAATTACACCCATTTTACCACTCATACTTTATCATGGTAGAACGGGCTGGAAACTAAAGAAAAAACTGGGTGATTTGTATGACGCACCAGAAGTATTAAAACCTTATCTGCTGACATTTGAAGCCATTGTTTTTGACTTCTCTAAAATGAGTGATGAGGAAATTAAAGGTCAAATAATCGTAAGAACAACGCTGCTTTTGATGAAGCATATTTTTGATCCTGACTTATCAGAACGGTTACCAAATATTCTAGGCTTGATGCAAAAGCTTAGCGAGAAAGAAACAGCACTGGAATATCTTGAAGCTGTATTGAAATACTTGAGTTCAGCTTCAGATCATTTGAATGAACAGGATTTGGAACGAGCAGTTAGAACTGCAATACCAACGATAGGAGATAACGCAATGACGACACTTGCAGAAACTTGGATGGCACAAGGGAAACAGGAAGGAATGCAGGAAGAAGGCATAAACATTCTCATGCGCCTTCTAAAAAAGAAATTTGGTTCAATACCTGAAGATGCCGAAACACGCATTTCAGAAGCAGACAGTGAGCAGTTATTAGAATGGTCAGAAAACGTACTAACAGCAGAAACGGTTAACGAGGTATTTCACTGAGCATGCGGACTGACGTAAATGGCTAAAATCTGATGTGATAGCCAAACTGAAATACCAAAAAACTCAAGCCATTGATTTATACAATGTTTTTTAGATAGTTTTCCGGCGGCAGTGGCGTCGCCTCCACCACATTAGAGAATACTTGTATTCTCATCCCCATACCGAATATCCCCCACACGCCTTGTGTGGAGGGCTTCCCATATTTCACTTGTGGACTAACAAACACCTAATTCACCCTGTTTTTGCCCATTTTCTCTCTCTTTCGGCTATTCTCTCAAAAACTTGCGGACTGAGGTCGTTTCAGTCCGAAAATGGTTTTTTCTTTATTTTCAAAGAGTTGTTGTAGAGGGTGGTGAAAATCCTTCCGAAACGTATACCGCCTAAGAGAAATAATATTTTTCATTACTCCGCAAGTTGATTAATATTTTAAAAACAAGGTGTTATGAATTTAGGTGTTTTGTGTTATACAAATATTAGTCAGAACAGGTCTAATTCATTTGAGGACTGGGGTTCGATTTCTGCCGCCCATGCGATAAGAACTGGGGTCGGAATAAATTTAAATAGTTTATATAAAACAATTAGTTTAAATATTTTATTTTTAATTTTACTCCGCAAATTAATATTTGAGTTATTTATTTTTAATCAGAATTGATTTTGAGTACATTCTATAGTGAGATGGATTATTAATTGAATATTTTATCCCACACAAAAAATCCCACTAAACCTTAACGTAATATTTTGTTTTATATAGTAATTCATCATAATTTCGATTGTATTCTATTTAGCATACCAATATTATGAAACGAATTAATTCATTTTATGGAAGAAATTATTTTTTAGCAATCAAAGGAAATTAAAATACCATGTTGAGTGAAAATGTTGACCTATCAGGTTTGCTACCTACATATTTTAAAGATTTAGAAACAAATATTTCTATCACACCCATAGAATTAAGCGATTATTTTGTATATTTTTTAATTTTCATATTCGTCTGTTTTTTTATTCGATCTTTATATTGCTTTTGGAAAGGCAGAAAAAACACGTCCTCAATTGAAGAACTATTAAAAAATGAAACAACATCCAGCGTTAAAAATAACCGTGAAAAACTCAAAGAAGAATCTGAAAAACTCAACAAACATATACGACATTTGTGGTTAGAATTTGATGAATCCTTAGTTGAGGCGATTAAAGATGACTCATCATATTTATACAATACACTAGATTCACGCCATTTCTTCAACAACTCATCCCTTGCTCCTGATATAACAGAAAGTAGAATGTTAGCTTCTGTACCAGGGTTTCTAACTGCCGTTGGAGTAATAGGCACCTTTATTGGTTTGCAGCTAGTACTTCGACCATCTTGTTTTGTCGGGTAATATTTTAGTCACAAATAATT
This sequence comes from Methylococcales bacterium, assembly GCA_018671575.1. Classification (GTDB taxonomy): domain Bacteria; phylum Pseudomonadota; class Gammaproteobacteria; order JABHGC01; family JABHGC01; genus JABHHM01. Next base: position 3,499 of record JABHHM010000067.1, read on the forward strand.
ATAGATTAACACGAGACAAAAAATACCCGACAAAAGATCATGGATGGAGTACTAGGTCTATCTGAACTCAATATTGGTAAATAAGTGTGTCGCTACCTCGTTATAGATTTTGGGACATCCAAGTCCCAAAAATCGACTCGCAAACGCGACGGCCTAATATGCCCCAATTCGTCCTGGTCAATTGCAACTTCGAACTGCCTCGTTAGGCAGCTTCTACGTTACAATTTTCCCAAATGACTTGACGGCTTTTCGGGATGCGCTTTGCATACAGTCTACGCACTCTCTATTGTTCGCACTTCGACTATACGCCCGCGCCCTAAGCCTATTGGGGACTACTTGCCTCCGCTTCGCTCTCCATGGCAAGCAGCGATTGAATTATTCGGGAAACACTGGTGGCGTATCATTCATGGTGCTTAAAAAAAGCAGAAGTTTAGCTCGATATTTGTCCTGACGTATGCCTTTAAAATTCATAATGCGACCAGGTACTGCACGTTTAGTTTGAGTCAGATAATAATTAAGAGTGGCAAAATTCCAGATGTGACCTGATTGACGCATAGCATCTGAATATTTAAATCCTTCTGCGGTTCCTGCTTTGCGTCCAAATACGTTCCACATATTTGGACCTTTTCCATGAGCATCACTTTTAAATGCATCATGACAGGATGAACACTTACGCATAAAATATTCTTTACCCTCATCCACATCAGCTGTTTTATATAATTTTTTAAATTCCGTACTCAGAATCGGCTTATAGTGAGCCAGTGAATCCTCACTTTTATATTTCTTATATAAAGCCAGCGCATTTATCATATAGGCACTTAAAATCAAAAACAGACTGA
>JABHHM010000234.1 GCA_018671575.1 Methylococcales bacterium
ATAAATGTCCAAATTGTGCAGGATTTTTGTTTGCCTTTGAGGCGCAAAAATAGGCGTGTAGTCGAACTACACAACTATTTTTGCAACAAAAAAGGCGGGCAAAAAAATTGCTATGCCCTTTGGGTGCAAGTAAGATGGGTAGTTTATTTGTTGCGAGTTGCCTAAGAACAAGATGTTATTTCTTGTCCATCCCTTACTCTCCTAGCTGCAACGATATTTGAGTCAGTTTATCGCTCGTTTGTAGTGAAGATTCGATGTTTTGTGAACATGATTGAAAAATTTCTTTAACATTGCCAATGTTTGAACTGATTTCTTTGATGAGTTCGAGTTGTTGTTCGCAACTACTGGATATTTTTTTATTCATATCAGTAATGTTATCCACTGACCCAGACATTTGGGTTAATGAGTGATTGGCATTGGTGACTTCATGCTGACTATTTTGTGCTTTTTGCAAACCCTGATCCATGGTTTCAACTGCTATTTTAGAGCTGTTTTGAATACTTTCTATCATCTGTTTGATTTCCTGGGTAGATTGCTGAGTGCGACTGGCTAGATTTCTAACTTCTTCCGCAACAACAGCAAATCCACGACCCTGTTCTCCCGCTCTGGCTGCTTCAATGGCTGCATTGAGTGCTAGTAGATTGGTTTGTTCGGCAATGCTTTGAATAACATCCGACACTGTGTTGATGTCGATACTGTCTTGAGCCAATGTATTGATGACTTTTGAGGTGTGTTCTAATTCACTGGATAACGATTGAATGCCTTGCGTTGTTTTTTCAATGATTGATTTTCCCTGCTTTGCTTCGCCACTGACTTCATTGGCTGAATGATTGGCCATTTGTGCATTTTCTGTTACATTTTCTACCGCAATTAATAGGTGATTAATTGAACTTTCCAGTTGTTCCAGTTGTTCCTGTTCAGTGTTGATCATTGTTAGCGTCGATTGGGTTTCATGAATTAAATGATTTGATGTATCAATAATTTGATTGGCGACGGTTCGAGTTTTTTCTGAATTTGTCGATGTTAACGTAGTGTCTAGTAATTGTTGAAGAATCTTGTTTAATTCATCATTTTTATTGGTGTTAGAATTAACTGTAGGAGATTGTTCTCCATCATTGATGGCTTGTAAGATTTTTGATATTTGCCGAGTAAATGTCGTTAGTCGGTTTAATATTGCCGCAAAGATTAAGCTAATTAATACAATCGAAATGAGACCGATAATAATGGTATTAATATTGATGGTTGTTTCCGTTGATACAGTCTTAATGGGTTTTGATTTTTTAGTTTTAGGTGGATTGGTTGCTACGGTTTTTAGCAGTGGCAGAATAGTGTTGATAGATGTATTAATTGATTTTTTGGCTAAATTTAATTGTTCATGAAGCTTTAATATTTGTTCTTTTATGGAAATGAATGATGTGCTTTTTTTATGTCGTAAAGTTATCAGTTTCGTTTGAGCAGACAAGTTATTCAATTCAGCTTTATGTAGATTATTTTTGAGAAAAACAATTTTACTCTCTAGCTCTTTAATGTGTTTGTTTTTTTGAAAATAAGGGACTTTTTTCAGTTGGTCAGTTAATCGGCTTAACGTTGACAAAGTGAGATTGTTTTGTAGTTTTTTAAATTGTATTTTGTTTGACAAAATAATGTCACGAATTAAGTTTTTTATATCATGCGTTTTAACCTGAATTGATTCTATGGTTTGTACTGAGTTCAGTGTTTGTAGGTTGGACTGCGTTTTTATTTGTGTTATTAATTTTGTGACATTTTCTGGTTCATAAATGATGTCATTATTATTGCTTCGGGTCAGTATTTGTTGATGGTGTTGTTTGTATTGATTGGTCATTTGTTTTGAAATGAGTTGACACAAAATGATAATTTCATTAAGTTTTTTATCTATATTTTTAGCTGATTTTTTGAGTGATTTTTCATTGTTATTTAAATCTTTAATTAACCCAGATAATTTTTCATTGTATGAAAAATAAAGGTTAACCGTTTGTTCAAGTTGTTTCAGTGTTATTTTTTCCGCTGGAGTATAACGGCTGTTTGATTGCATTTTATTGAATTGATGATCCAGTGTTTCTTTTTTTATTGGGTTCATTACAAAATTGCTTGAGTGATTATTTTTTATCAGTTGTTCGGTTAGAGTCACCATGAAATTTTGTAAATTTGAATTGACAGATTCACTGGTATTTTGAATGGATTGCTTTAAATAAGTGTTGGTGTTAACTCCAAGCCCTGTCAGAATAACACAGGCAAATATAGACGTTGTAATTGCTAAAAAGATGGTTTGTTTGAAAGTTAGGAAATTCATTTTAAAATAGCTAGCCATTATTGTTGTTTATTTTATTAGGATGTCGCCACATTACTATATATAATAGACCAGTAGAGCAAATCTGTTCTCTAAATCAGTGTAAATCTTAATGAAGTATCAAGTGTTATTTTTGAGGTTGTTATTTGTTATCACTGGTTTACCATGTTTCTAATGAGGGGACACTCAACAAATAAAAATTCAAATTGTGCAGGATATTTATTTGTTGCGTGCTTCCTTATGGGCGAGCATGAAATAGGGTACAATTCAGAAATAATCTTTACAATTTGAATCGTCCCTAACTTCCCGTTCTTGGTTTCAATCAACTTAAATTTTACCAAAAAATGCAATCATCACCACTTAATTCTATTTCAAAAGAAGCGTTGGTTTCAAAACTAAAACAGTTTATTGCCATTGAATCAATTCTATATGAAGCTGAAGATTTACACCCTTATGAATGTGATGCTTTATCGGCGTATCGAATTTTGCCTTTGCTGGTTGTTTTGCCTGATCGCATTGATCAAGTGCAGGCAATCATCAAACTTTGTCGACAGTTTAATGTGCCGATTGTGACGCGAGGTGCAGGAACAGGATTGTCTGGAGGAGCGTTGCCTCATGAACAAGGTGTGTTACTAAGCCTGGCAAAACTTAATCAAGTTATTGAAGTTAATGCCGATCAGCGAATCGCAACCGTTCAAGCGGGTGTTAGAAATCTTGCCATTTCACAGGCAGTTGATCATCTAGGGTTGTATTATGCGCCCGATCCATCGTCACAAATTGCCTGTACCATTGGGGGCAATGTTGCCGAAAATTCGGGAGGTGTTCATTGTTTGAAATATGGTTTAACGGTGCATAATGTTCAATCTATTAAAGTAGTGACGATTGAGGGAGAAATTTTAAATATTGGTAGTGGGGGACTGGACTCATCAGGTTATGATTTACTGGCATTAATGGTCGGTTCTGAGGGAATGCTAGGTGTCATTGTTGAAGTGACGGTGAAATTGCTTGCCAAACCTGCAATTGCAAAAGTTATTTTAGCGAGCTTTGATGATGTTGTTAAAGCGGGGGCTGCGGTGGGTAATATTATTGCCGCAGGGATTATTCCCGCAGGTCTTGAAATGATGGATAAATTGGCGATTAAAGCCGCAGAAGATTTTGTTCATGCAGGTTATCCCTGTGATGTTGCCGCTATTTTATTGTGTGAATTAGATGGTGACACAGATGAAGTGAACAGTCATTGTCAAAAAACTCATGAGCTTTTACAATCCAGTGGTGCGATTGAAATACGCACGGCAAAAACAGAACAGGAAAGACAACTTTTCTGGAAAGGTCGTAAATCAGCCTTTCCTGCGGTTGGTCGTATTTCTCCTGATTATTATTGTATGGATGGAACCATTCCCAGAAAAAGCTTGCCGTATGTGTTGCAAACCATTGAAGATCTATCGAAACAATATAACTTGCCTGTTGCCAATGTATTTCATGCAGGAGATGGTAATTTGCATCCCTTGATCTTATATAATGCGAATCAAGAGGGTGAGTTGGAGCGTACAGAAGAAATGGGCGGAAAAATACTGGAACTGTGTGTTGAAGTGGGCGGTACAATAACGGGAGAGCATGGTGTGGGTATGGAAAAAATAAACCAAATGTGTGTCCAATTTAATTCATTAGAATTACAACAATTTCATGCGGTCAAAGTAGCATTTGATCCACAAAAATTACTCAACCCAGGAAAAGCAGTGCCTGAATTACATCGTTGTGCAGAATTTGGTGCTATGCATGTGCATCGTGGTAAAGAAAAATTTCCTGAACTGGAAAGGTTTTAATGATGTCTGGACAAGAGTTTTCTCAGCAATTGCAAACACAAATTGAAAAAGCAGCTCAAATTAAAGCTGAGTTGAGTCGCTCGTCTGCTCAATCGAAACTCATCCCCTTGGGGGATAAAGCTGAGTTGAATATTGTGGGTGGGCAGTCGAAAAATTTTTTAGGAAAAATAACACCAGCAGAGACTTTGGATGTCAGTCAACATCATGGAATTATAAGTTATGAACCCACTGAACTGTTTATAACCGCTCGTGCAGGAACAACGCTGAATGTGATTGAAAAAGTCTTGCAGGACAATCATCAAATGTTACCTTTTGAGCCACCACATTTTTCACCTAATGCCACCATTGGTGGAACGATGGCTTGTGATTTATCAGGGCCTCGTCGTCCTTACACAGGATCAACCAGGGATTTTATGCTGGGTTGTCACTTAATTAATGGGCGTGCTCAGTTGCTAAAATTTGGTGGTGAAGTGATGAAAAATGTGGCAGGTTATGATGTGTCTCGATTGATGACAGGTGCAATGGGTACGTTAGGTGTATTGCTGGATGTTTCACTCAAAATTTTACCTGCACCTGAAAAGGAAGTGACTGTTTCTTATGAAATATCCGTTGAGGAGTCACTAAAAAAAATTCACCAATGGCGACGGGCTAATTACCCCATTTCGGCAACTTGTTTTAATCATCAACAATGTTGGATTCGATTGTCGGGGTCATCTGCCAGTGTGAATAATGCACAAAAAAAACTAGGTGGTGAAATAATTCAGCAGGATGAAGTGTTTTGGAATGATTTAAAAGAACAGAAAATGTATTTTTTTCAAACTGAATTGCCGTTGTGGCGATTGTCATTGCCATCAAATACTTTACCACTAGGATTGAATGGTGAATGGTTATATGAATGGGATGGTGCTCAACGCTGGTTGGTTACCGATGAATCCGCAGATACAATACGTCAAACGGTTGCCAGCATTAATGGTCATGCAACCCTTTTTAGAGGAGGTGATGCGCCAGTTTTTCATCCATTGAGTTCTGGCTTACTGGCGATTCATCGACAATTAAAACAGGCATTTGATCCGTTCCATTTGTTTAATCCTGGTCGTTTATATCAAGAACTTTAAGCCCCTAAATCATGCAAACAAATATTCACTCACAATTTGAAAATACCCCCAAAATTAAAGAGACGGAAGATATCTTACGTTCTTGTGTGCATTGTGGTTTTTGTACGGCGACTTGTCCAACTTATCAATTAACGGGTGATGAACTGGATGGTCCTCGTGGTAGAATTTATTTAATCAAACAGTTACTGGAAAGTGGAAAAGTGACTGAAAAAACTCAGTTACATCTGGATCGTTGTTTGACTTGTCGCTCTTGTGAAACAACATGTCCATCGGGTGTTCAATATGGAAAATTGATTGATATTGGTCGATTTATCACTGAAAAAATGGTTCCACGAGGTTATTGGGAAAAATTCAGTCGATGGTTGTTGAGAAAAATAATATCTTATTCTGAACGAATGGCAATGATTGTATGGTTTGGGCAACTTTTTAAAATTTTTCTGCCTAAATCATTGGCTAGAAAAGTACCTGATAAATCATTTTTTGAAGCATCTTCAATGACTTCTCATGAGAGAAAAATGCTGATATTGGATGGTTGTGCTCAACGTGTTGTCACACCTGCAACCAATGTTGCCACTGCCAATGTTTTAAATAAGCTGGGAATCGAACTTATTGAAACTAAAAAAGCAGGTTGTTGTGGGGCGGTTAGTCATCATTTATCTGCTGAAGATGAAGCACTTGATTTTATGCGTCATAATATAGATGTGTG
>JABHHM010000247.1 GCA_018671575.1 Methylococcales bacterium
AAAATAATGAAAAAACTAAATGAGTTAACAGTCAAAAAAAGAGACGAGTTGTTTCGGCGATAAAGAATATCAATGATTATTTATTGCGTGTTACCTTATTGCAAATATTGTTTTAGAACGGACATTAACTTTATTTCATTTATTGGTTTGGTTAAATAACCCGTAAAACCAGAACCGATCGCTGTTTGTTGTTGTTCGGTAAAGGCATCGGCAGATAAGGCGTAGACGGGCATATTTTTCAGTTCAGGATTTTTTCTTATTTGAAGTATTGTTTCAATTCCATCCATTACGGGCATATGGATATCCAATAATACCAAGGCGGGTAATTTATTTTGTTGATGGAATGACTCTATTTTTTCCAGTCCAATTTTCCCGTTGTCTGCCGTTTCTACAGTGATATGTACTTCTTTCAGCAAGGCTTGTACAACGAGCTGATTCATTTTATTATCATCAATAACTAATACGTAATCAGTGGAATTAAATTCTAGGTTATGGTCTGTTTCTGTTATATGTACATTAATTTCATCTTTAAATATCACAGGAAGTACCACATTGAATCGACTTCCTTTGCCAATTTTACTGCTCAAGCTAATGCAACCATCGAGCAATATGATCATTTTTTTGGTAATGGCGAGACCTAATCCAGTACCACCAAAACGTCGTGTTGTTGAATTGTCTTCTTGTTCAAAAGCATTGAATATTTCACTTTGTCGATCATCAGCAATGCCAATGCCTTGATCAATTACGTCTAAAATGATGGTTGATTCACCACCACTGATTGTGACAGATACTTGGGCATCTTTTGTAAATTTTATTGCATTGGAGATTAAGTTAATCAATATTTGACTAAATTTTGTACGATCAGTTGTGATAATAGGCTTCAAGTTTTCAGCAATTGTGAATGTCAGTTGTACGCCTTTTTCTTCTGCTTTAGCTTGTTGCATATGACAAATTTCTTTAATTAAAGTCTGATAATTAAACTCTTCTTTTAATAGAGTCATTTTTCCTGCTTCAATTTTAGACAAATCAAGAATATTATTGATGATGTCAAGTAAATGATTGCCACTGGATGTAATGTGTTCTAAATATTGGTGAGATTCTGCTGGAAAATTGTATTTTTTAGAATGCTTTAACAATATTTGACTAAAGCCAAGTACCGCATTCATGGGGGTTCTTAGTTCATGGCTCATATTGGCTAAAAATTCAGATTTTGCTTTGTTTGACTCTTCTGCTTTGAGGTGACGTTCATGGAGCAATACTTCATTTACTTTGATTTGTTTATTTTGTTCGGCAATTTCTGAGTAAGCGTGTCTAGTCAATGATTGAAAAATACATAAAATCACACAAACAAAATAGCCAGGGGAAAATGCGACTAAGGCTTGTACAATAATACTTTTTTCCAAAGTAAATAAAATATTCATTGATAATACTGTTGCGATAAAGCAGGAGGGAAACAGCCATACTGCATGAGCGGGTCTTGATAAAAGACCATATGCGACGCCACTTAATAGCAATGATGCGAACCAATAGGTGTTGACCTCATTCATTAATAGAAAAATTGTAAATATGACAGGGAAGAGTATCGCCAGCCGTAGTTCAAATCCCCATTTTTCAATGTTTGTCCATGCGACTTGTCTCTGTGGAATAAACATACTGAGGAATATCAGTATGGCGATTAATCTCAAATAAGCAGATTCCCAATAATCTGTTGTTAAGGATAATAAAAAATAAAATAAAAAATGCCCCAAAGCACCCACAATTGCAATAACAGGTATAAATTGTTGTATTAACGTATAGTCATCAATAAAAAATATTTTTTTAAATTTTTTTCGGTGAAATTTTAGTGACGAAGTGTTGATATTAATCGGCATGTGAAATAGTCGCATTAATTGTTTCAACAAATACAGGAATATTGATGGGTTTGGTTAAATAGCCATCAAAACCTGATTGTTTACCCTTTTCTATGTCATCGGGCATGGCATCGGCACTCAGTGCAATTATTTTTGTTTGGTCTAGTTCGGGGTTTAGTCTCAGTTGTTTTAGTACATCATAACCTGTTGCATCGGGTAGGCGAATGTCTAATAAAATTAACCTTGGTTTTTCTTTGTTAGCCGCTTCTATGCCTGATTTTCCATCCACCGCCATAGAGAATTCAATTGTTTTAAAGTTGTCCTGCATGATTCTGGATGCCAATAATCTATTGATAGGGTTGTCTTCAATATAGAGTATGGAGGCAGTTTGGTAGTGATGACAGGTGTTAGATGTTTTTATATTGTCTTTGTTGGCTGGTTGTGGTTGCTTTAAATCTACTGTCTTTGCAAGGGGTAATTCAAACCAAAATGTAGTTCCAATACCTAATTCACTTTCAAAATCAATACAGCCTTTCATTAGGTGAATTAATTTTTTTGTAATGGTTAAGCCGATGCCTGTTCCTTCAATGTCACTCTTTTCCGCACCTAAACGACTAAAGGGTTTAAACATTTCTGTTTGTTTTTCGGGTGGGATTCCATTGCCAGTGTCAATGATGCTGAAACGCACCTTATTTGAGTGTTGCTCTACTACAAGGCTGACTTTCCCTTGTGGTCGATTGTATTTAATGGCATTGCTTAATAAATTCAGTAAAATTTGTTTGACTCTTGATGGGTCGGCATTGATAAAGCAGGGTTCTTCTGATAGAACGCTGTTAAGCTTTATTTGATTTTTTTCTGCCAATTGTTTGATTAAAATTAATGCTTCTTGAACGATGGGTGTTGTATCAAAGTCACTGATGTTTAAGTCTGTTTTTCCTGATTCTATTCTGGATAAGTCCAAAATTTCATTGATTAAACTCAATAAGTGCTGGCCGCCGTTATAGATATGTTCAATGCCATCGATTTGCTCTTCATCCAATGATTTGTTTTCATTGATGCGTAGCAACTGAGAGAACCCAATGATGGCATTCAAGGGGGTTCTTAATTCATGACTTATGTTGGACAAGAAGTGTGATTTTGCTGCATTGGCTTGATCAGCGACTTCTCGTGCTTGGCAAACATCTTCATTTAATTGTCTCAGTTTGGTGATGTCATGAGAAATTTCAATGATCTGAGTCACATCACCTTTTTTATTTTTTAATGGTAAATAAGTCACTTCCATATAACGAGAGCCTAGAATTGGAAAAATAAACCAATTGGCGTGATTGATTTCTTCTCCCTTCAAGCATTGGTCTAAATTGGGTTTTATAACCGATTGAAATATTTCGGGAGAAAAAATTGAATCTACTTTGCATCCAATGAGTTCATTATAATTTTTGCCAATTGCTTTCAAATAGGAATTTCTGGCATGAATATAATCATACTGTTTTGAAATAACCAAAATGTGGTCAGGGATTGTTTCAAATATTCGGTTGGTTAAACGTAATCTTTCTTCTGCTTTTTTAACTTTTTGTAAATTTTCTGTGAGTGATCGTCTGATGAAGTAAGTTGAAATCAGGATTAAAAATGTAAAAATTAAAAACATAGTTAACATTTGGTACAGGGTTTTTTCCTGAAAATTATTGAATAATTTATCGTGACCACTATCAACAAGTTCCCACGCTGTATTTGTAATGCTAACTCGGTGTAAAATTTTATTTATTTCAACATCTGTCAGTTTGAAACTGTCTCGATCAGTTAAAACATTTCTGGCACCCTGTGAGGTTATTTCAATTAAGTTTTTTCCTTTTAGGACTAACATCAGTGAATGTCCTGCAGGTTCGGTGGCTTTTAATATATTTGACAAAAAATCAGTGCGAAAACTGACGAAAAAAAGCCCGAATGAGGTTTCTGCTAATATATCAAAATGATAGGCATAAGGGTTGGGGTGGACTTTGATGGTTTGATTATGTTTTTTTGAAAATTCAA
>JABHHM010000260.1 GCA_018671575.1 Methylococcales bacterium
AAAAAAAGCAATAAAAGGCATCACTGGCACTCTGTTTTTTGATGAGCATGGCGCAATGAACCGCCCTTTATATATGAAAATAATTGAAAAAGGTAATTTTTTTCCTGCCTTTACTCAACTAATTCAAGAAGAAAATTCAACACTGATCCAAAATAAACACCAAAAAATGCTAGATGGCGAACTGATTGAACTTGATAAAGAATATTTTTATCTGACTAAAGTTGTCCGTGCAGGTATTGATGTATTTAGAGTTGATAATATTGATATTCCTGGACAAATTTTTGATGCTGAATTTTTTTTATGGCTACGCTGGGAAGGGAAATTAGACATTAAAAATATTGACGTGATCAATGGCATTTATGGCATTGAAGATAAAACAGAAGTCTTACGCCAATCATTAAATGGTTCCAAAAAATATATCTGCTATAAAATTAAAGGCACTTATGTCACCCCATTTAACCTACGAAAATTTCCTTTTGATAGCCAAGAACTTCCATTAACACTGGGTCATAAAACCAAAGACTCCAATAAAGTGATGATGACAATAGACACTCAAAATTTAAGCTATTACCCCATAAAAGATATCTACCCAGAAGGCTGGGCCTACAAACAACGAGATGACTTCTCTGGTACTTTTATTGAACATTCAACCTTTGGTGACCCAACTTATACCGCCACAGACGGAAATGTTGCCAGTGACATTTCCTTTTCTGTCTACAACAGTAATATTGTTGTTTCAAGACTCATTCATTCTTACATCATTACTCTTTTTTGCCCCTTATTATTAATGATTTTGCTCAGCTTCCTGATTTTTGTTATTCCCATTGATAATTTAGATACTCGATTATCGTTAGTCATGACAACACTTTTGACCATTGTAGTATTTCACATGGTTCAACGCGAAAACTTACCTTCCGTTGGCTATATGACATTGATTGATTATTATTTCATTACATCCTATGCACTCATGCTGGTACTTGCATTACACACCGTATTTACCAATCTTTGGATAAAAAAAGACAAAAAACAACTCATGTTAAAGTTTGAAAAAATAGCCAAATTTATTTATATCGCTATTGCTTCTTCTATTTATGCCTCTTTAACTGTTAATGGATTTTCTGCAACTTAAACAAAAAAAGGCGATATCAAATACTTGATATCGCCTTTTTTATTTCTTACCACTTAGTCGACGTTTAATCCTCCTTTAATTTTATTCCACGTCGACCATTTTTAGAGCCAGCATCTTCTTTACTCACGTCAGCTTTTTTTTTAACTGCCGCTTTCTTTTTAGGCGCTGATTTTTTCTTTGGAGCCACTTTCTTTTTGGTGGCTGCTTTTTTCTTAGTCGTTGATTTCTTCACTGCTGCTTTCTTAACAGTTTGAGTTTTGACTTCTTCAGTTTTTGAAGCCTTCACTTTTTCCTCTTCGACTTTTGGCTCTTCTTTTTTGATTTCTTCAACCTTAGGCTCTTCCTTCACTGCTTCTTTTTTCTCTTCAACCTTCGTTGTACTGGTAGTAGGAGCAGTTTTTTGAACAGGTTCAACAGGTTTTTCTACATGCATTTGATTTTCATCATTCAATCTGCCTAATGTTTTTTCATCAACATTACAGATACAACACATAGATTCACTTGCTTGCATACAACCCAATGGAATAACAATCAATGTCATTGCTGTTGCAACCACTGAACCGAATAGCAAAGAAATAGCCATACCATTGAAGATAGGATCACTCATAATGAAGATTGAACCCGCTACCAACGCCAATGCAGTAATAACAATTGGACGTGTTCTGGTCTGACAAGAAGCCAATACAGCCTCTCTAACGGTGACATTTTTATTGATAATTTCATGAATAGAGAAATCCACCAATAAAATTGAGTTCCTGACGATTATCCCTGCCAGAGCAATCCAACCAATCATTGAAGTTGCAGTAAATTCAGCCCCCATAATCCAATGCCCAGGAATAATACCCAGCAAGGTCAATGGAATGGGTGACATGATGATCGCAGGGATTTTGAAATTACCAAATTCCCAGACAACCAGAGCATAAATCAACACCATTGCCACACAAAAGGCCAATCCCATATCTCTAAAGGTTTCATAGGTAA
>JABHHM010000066.1 GCA_018671575.1 Methylococcales bacterium
AAAAAAAGCCCTTAAAAATAAGGGCTTTTAGAAAGTTAATTGATTGCAAATAATCAGACTTTCATGTCAATAATTGATCCAACCGTTTGTTTGAATGCTTCCATTGTTCGGCTTGATGCCATGACTTGTAATGAGTTGTTTTCCATTTCCAGAAGATTTTTTGCAGTATTGGAAATAAAAACAGTGCTTTCTCCAGCTTCAATTGAGCCAGTACCCGATTTGGCAATTTCTACTGCGTTTCGGTCAACACCTGCTAGACCTTGTTGAATGCCAATGAGTGATGTTGAGCCAATAGATTCGATTTCCATACAAACCTCCTTGAACTTGTAGAAGTAGTTAATGCCAGTATAGATTAAATTTTGGTAAAAGTAAAATCTATTTTGTCAAGACCAATGTTTGTATTTTTTCTGTTTTGTTTTTCTGTTTTTGTTTACTGGTTGTTTTATTTCTGGTTGCCAGCTGGGAATTAGTTGCTGTTGTCCATTACCAATCAAGTCGCTACGGTTCATTTGTTTGAGTTTGTCTCTTAATATTGGCCAATTTTGCGCATCATGGTATCTTAAAAAAGCTTTTTGTATTCGGCGATCAATTGCGCCTTTGGCTGAGTAAACTGTTTCGGTGTTTTTGGTTAATTTTTTCAGTGGGTTTAATTCTGAATGATACATTGCGCTGGCTAATGCCATGGGGGTGGGTAAAAATGTTTGTACCTGGTCTAAGCGGAAATTATTTTGTTTTAGCCAAAGTGCCAGGTTGAGCATGGATTCATCAGTTGATCCTGGGTGTGCAGCAATAAAGTAGGGGATCAAATACTGTTCTTTTCCTGCTTCAGCAGAGTATTGTTCAAATAATTTTTTGAATTCGTAGTAGCTATCTATACCAGGTTTCATCATTTTTTGCAGGGTATTTTCTTCGGTATGTTCAGGGGCAATTTTTAAATATCCGCCAACATGATGAGTGGCGAGTTCTTTAATGTATTCTGGTGACCGAATGGCTAAATCATATCTCAATCCTGAGGCGATATTGATCTTTTTAATGCCGTCGATTTTACGGGCTTTTTTATACAAATTAATTAGTGGTGTATGGTCTGTATTGAGGTGGCTGCAAATTTTAGGATAAACACAAGACAAGCGTTTACAGACTTTTTCTACTTCTTTGTCGTCACATTTCATTCGATACATGTTAGCCGTTGGGCCACCAATGTCTGATATTTGACCTGTGAAGCCAGGAGATTCATCTTTAATGGCTTTTATTTCATTTAAAATGGATTTTTCTGATCGGCTTTGGATGATGCGTCCTTCATGTTCGGTGATTGAGCAAAATGTACAGCCACCAAAACAGCCTCGCATGATGGTGACCGAAAACTTAATCATGTCAAAAGCAGGGATTTTGGCATTATTATAGGATGGGTGGGGTTGTCGGGTATAAGGAAGTTCGTAAATTTTATCCATCTCCTGAGTGCTGAGAGGAAAGGGTGGTGGTGTGATGAATAAGTCTCTATCGGTATGTTTTTGCACAATGGCTTTGGCATTACCTGGGTTTGTCTGTTGATGAAATAAGCGTGAGGCAATAGCATAAAGTTCAGGGTTTTCTTTGACTTGATCAAATGATGGTAAGCGAATGGCTAGCTCTTCATTGAGGGTTGTCTCATTTTGAGCTGAGACATATTGGTCATGATTGATGGTGTGAAACTGGTCTCCAGGTCGTGCAATATAGGCGGTGCCTCTGACATCTCTAATGTCACTAATATTGATATTATTTGCCAGTTGATGAGAAACCTCAACAATGGCTCGTTCTGCGTTGCCATAGATTAATAAATCTGCTTTGGCATCAAATAGTACTGAGCGCCTTACTTTATCGGACCAATAATCATAATGAGCAATGCGTCGAAGGCTGGCTTCAATGCCTCCTATGATAATTGGTGTATTAGAAAAGGCTTCTCGGCAACGATGGCTGTAGACTGCAACTGAACGGTCGGGTCTTTTGCCTTCTGCGCCATCGGGTGTGTAGGCATCGTTGTGGCGTATTTTTCGTTCAGAGGTATAACGATTGACCATTGAATCCATATTGCCAGCGGTGATTCCAAAATACAAATTAGGTTGTCCTAATTGGGTGAAAGCGTCGGTGCTTTTCCAGTCAGGCTGAGCAATAATGCCAACCCGAAAACCCTGCGCTTCTAATAGTCGGCCAATTAAAGCCATACCAAAGCTGGGATGGTCTATATAGGCGTCGCCAGTTACAATAATGATGTCGCAGCTGTCCCAGCCCAGTTCGTCCATTTCTTCTCTGGACGTAGGTAAAACAGGGCTAATGCCAAAGCGTTTAGCCCAATAAGGTCTAAAGCTGAAAATATTTTTAGGGGTGGCATCGGAAAATGACATTGTAATTAGCCTTTTATTGGTGTACTATTTAATTAGGTCTGCATATTTTTATGTGCGTGACTTAAATATCAATGATATGGATATCATAGTACATTAATATATCTGAAGTTTAAATCATGGAATTTATGGGTTTAATATCGGATGAACGAGGTGTACATTATGCCAATTTCAATTAATCAATCGACCCCCAGTTTTTTTTCTCAACGTAATATCCAGCAATCTCAGGACAGCATTCAAAGCTCTCTTGAAAAATTGTCCAGTTTAATCGCCATCAATCGGGCCAGTGATAATCCCTCGGGTTTATTTATTTCTCAAGGTCAAACCTCAGACATCAATGCGTTAAATCAATCCGTTAGAAATGCTTCAGATGGTATTTCACTAACACAAACGGCTGATGGTGCATTGTCTTCTGTGACTCAAAATATTCAACGAATTCGTGAATTAGCCGTACAATCTGCCAATGGAACCGTAGAAGGGCGGGAAGTTTTGCAGTTAGAAGCTGATCAACTGACGCAGGAGCTTTCCAGAACACTTGGAAATACAGAATTTAATGGCCAAAAATTATTTGATGGATCAAGTAGCGAGTTAAATTTTCAGGTGGGATCAGAAGGCGGTAGTGGCAACCAAATCAAAGTTAATCTGGAGTCTTTAACAGGTTTAAATGCATTCAGTAGTGATGAAAATGGAAAATTAACCATTGATTTGTCTTCTCAATCGACTGCTCAAAGTGCCATTTCGTCATTGGATAGTGATTTAGATTCAGTGGTTAAGCAACGTGCTTCTTTTGGAGCATCTGAAAACAGATTTTCATCATCTATTTCAACTTCACAAGATAGAGTGTTTAATTTAGAAGAGTCCAGAAGCCGAATACTTGATACCGATCTCGCCAAAGAAGCCAGCGCGTTGGTTCAGGCAAAAATCAGAAATCAGGCTGGAATTTCAACACTGGCTCAAAGTAATGTTTCTGCTCAATCTGTTTTGAGTTTGTTAAAATAATTTATCGCTCCTGATGTTATTGTGATGGGAAAGCGTCTGCTTTCCCATCAGTTTTTTTATTTCTCTATTGTTTAAATTCCCATCGTAAAGCTCCCTTACAAAACCAATGATTTACAATTCATTCAAAAAATGGATAATTCGAGTCTGATTATATTGTCAATTCGGAGTTCGTATGTGGCATAAAGTAGCCAATGTTGGTGATATTCAGCTAGGAAAAATGCAACGTTATCATGACAATGGTAAAAACTATTGCTGGTTTAATTTAATTTCTAGGAAGCCAGCCGAAGAGCCTGCAAATGAATCAATTTAAGTTTATTCTGTGAACATTTCAAATAATGAAGTTTTTATTGAGATAACCGATAACTAGGAATAATCAATGAGTCAAACAATTGAAGAAAAATCACCCAAAGCCATTATGAGTTCAATCATTCAACGTGTTGCTATGGAGCCTGAATTAAGTAAAGATATTTTGTTAGAAGAGGCTCGATTTAGGAAGATTAGGAATGAGAGCCACATTAGATTCAGAAAAACTTCCAATCAATTTAATTCTTCATATTAACGCCTGATGAATGAAATTTATCCCATTGAGGAGAATGAATTAGAAAATAGACTGGATATTCCACTCGAGCCTATTTTATCTTCACGAAGGACAGCCAGTGGACCAGCTCATAAGCTGTCT
This sequence comes from Methylococcales bacterium, assembly GCA_018671575.1. Lineage (GTDB taxonomy): Bacteria > Pseudomonadota > Gammaproteobacteria > JABHGC01 > JABHGC01 > JABHHM01. The sequence goes on from JABHHM010000066.1 coordinate 4,054, forward strand.
TTTTTTGATCGTCCACAACAAGAGTTTATTTTGCGTTGGGTTAATATTACCGCAAAAACCAATGCGGAAATGGCGTATCAGTTTGCGGCTTTTGCATCTGATGCCTTGTTGAGTATGGATGAAGAGACCATTGAAGCCTGGTTAATTCAGGCAATGGATCTTTATGATAAAAAAGGCCTGATGCAAGGCATTTCTGCCTTACGCCAAGTCAATCAATATGCCAAACAGACTGATCAGAAAAGAAAAGGTTTGCCGTTTGAAGACGTAGAAATGGTGTTAAGTCGATTTGTTTGTGGTTTGAATGGCCGTCCTCTGAAATTGCAATCTCACGAAACAGATTTCTACACCGATACCGAAACCATTTTTTTGCCTGCTTTGATCAGTGTTTTTGAAGATAAAGCACAAAACTTTCAGTTATATAAAACCATTCTGGTTCATTTGTGGGCACAAACATGGTATGGCACCTGGCGTCAGGAATTGTTTGATGAAGTTAAAAAATATACGGATACCAAGCACTGTTTACAGTGGATTAATATCCTGGAAACAATCCGACTTGATACTCAGATCAAACAAGAATTGCCTGGTGTTTATCGGCACATTATCAATTTCAGGCAAATGTCGGGACTTGAAGTCAGTCAGTTGCCAAATCAAAAAGATTTGGCACAATTATTAAAACCCACGGTACTACAAACAGTATTGGATATTTTGCCAAAGTTTTACCCACTGGCATTGCCTGAATGTTGTTGTTATCAATCTGCTCAATGGTATCCTGATCAAATTGAAAAAGTCTTTTTGCAAAGAGTTCAAAAAGAAAAAGCACTGTTTCGTATTGAGCTGACAAGCTTGAAAAAAGAAATTGAAGATTCAAATGAAGAGTTGGGTATTGTAGCTTCATCAAAAGATGATCACTTTGATTTTAATTTTGACACAAATGATGCTGATTTTAATATGCAGTTGATGTTAGATGCTCAAGTGTTGCCAGTTAGCCCAGATGTGCGTTCATTGGCAACTTCAATTTTTCAGGATTTAGGTGAAATACCTCCAGATTATTTGGTTCCCGCAGGTGACGGTGAATATTCAATGGAGCCTGTTGTGCGAGACCCAAAACAGGTTTGGCAAGGAACTTATCATGAAGAAGGGGCTTTTTTATATGATGAATGGGATTATGAGCGCCAACATTATCGAAAAAACTGGTGTGTATTAAGAGAGTTGGAAATTAAAGCAGATAATTTGGAATTTTATCAGGAAACAATCAATAAATATAAGGGTTATGTCAAGTCACTGCATAGAACATTTGAAACATTAAGGGGCGAAGATAAGTTATTAAAGCGTCAGCCAATTGGAGATAATATTGATCTTGATGCCTTGGTTGAGGCTTATGGTGACATGGAAAGTGGCATGGAAATGAGCCAAAATGTATTCACCAAAATGTTTCGAGTTGAAAGAAATTTAGCGGTGATGTTTATGGTGGATATGAGTGGATCAACCAAAGGCTGGATTAATGAGGCGGAACGTGAAGCATTGATATTATTGTGTGAAGCTTTAGAAAAATTGGGTGATCAATATGCCATTTATGGTTTTTCAGGCATGACAAGAAAACGCTGTGAAATTTATAAAATTAAACATTTTGATGAGCCTTATAACGAAGCAATAAAAGCCAGAATTTCAGGAATTGAACCCAAAGATTATACCCGAATGGGGGTGGCCATTCGTCATTTAAGTGAGTTATTAGTGCAAACAGAGGCTCAAACACGATTGTTAATGACATTATCTGATGGTAAACCTGATGATTATGACAGTTATCGTGGGCAACAGGGGATTGAAGATACCCGCAAAGCATTATTTGAAGCAAAAAGTCAGGGTATTCATTCTTTTTGTATTACAATTGATGAAGAAGCTAGAGATTATCTGCCTCATATGTATGGTGGAGCTAATTATATATTGCTTGATGATGTCAGGGATTTACCCGTCAAGTTGTCAGATATTTATCGAAAGTTAACCAGTTAGCGGGAAAACATAATGATAAAAAAATGGGTGTATTTATTTGTATTTACTTTGATTTCAGGTTGTGCAAGCCAAGGACCAAAACATCTGGAAGCCAGTCGTGGATCATATAACAATGTGTTGCAACAAACCAATCAAGAGCAATTGTTGCTTAACTTAGTCCGTCTGAAATATCGTGATACACCTTATTTTTTGGAAGTGAGTGGGCTTGCTTCACAACTGTCATTGTCGACACAAATCAAATCAAAAGCATCGTTATTGCCATCGGTTAGTGATAATTATGCTTTAGAAGGATCACTGGGTTACACGGAAAAACCAACCATTTCATATTCTCCTTTGCAAGGCGATAAATTTGTTAAACGTTTATTGACTCCCGTTTCGGCGGATAAAATTATTTTGTTGTATCGTTCTGGTTGGAGTATTGAACGTGTTCTCAGATTGACTGTTCAGCGCATTAATGGAATAAAAAATGCGCCCAGTGCATCAGGCCCAACACCCAATTATGTGCCTGAGTTTCAAGCATTTGTTAAAGCCACTAAAATAATGCGAGAACTACAAAAGCAAGATGGTTTGAAATTTTATTATGCGATGCATCAAAATACGCCAGTATTGGTGATGGATTTGCTGAGTTCTGATGTTTCTCAAAAAACATCAGAGCTTTTGCAAACACTTAAGTTGCCTTTACAAACAACGTATTATTTTGCTTCAGATAATCTGACAAAAAATAATCAACAGTTTACCTCGTTAGAGACTCGTTCAATGTTAGGTATGTTGTTTTTTCTGTCTCAAAATATAGCCGTACCTGAAGTTCATCGACAAGCAGGTCTGGTGACCGTTACTCGGCAACAAAATAACAGTGAATTTAATTGGAATGAGGTTTCGGGAGATTTACTTAAAATAAAAAGCTCCAGTTCAAAACCAGCTCAGTCAGCTGTTTCTGTTCATTATAGAGGTTATTGGTTTTATATAGATGATGCTGATTTACCTTCAAAATCAACTTTCTCGATGTTGTCTGAACTGTTTTCTCTGCAGTCGGGAAATTCTAAGCAGGTGGCTCCTGTATTGACATTGTCTGTTGGAAATTAAAATGAAAACTTCTTTTTCAGTCTTTTTATCTTTATTATTTGTTTTAACATTCTCATGTCACATCAATGCAATGGGGCTTGGTCAGATTGATGTCAGTTCATATCTCAATCAAAGGTTGAAAGCAAAGGTTGAGGTTTATTCGGATAATCCAAATATTCTGACAGATTTTGAGGTTTATTTGGCGAGTAAAAAAGCGTATAAAAAAGCTGGAATGAAAAGACCTTTCTATTTGACCAAACTTAAATTTTTAACCAAACGACAAAACAATAAAAATTATATTTTTATTTCATCTCGTTCGCTCATCAGAGAGCAATTCATTGAGTTGTTATTAGAAATAGACTCAGTGGAAGGTCATGTGTTAAAAAGGTTTAATATACTTTTGGATATGTATCGTTTTAAAAAGCTGAATTAAGTGGCTTGTCCGCTTCAATGATAACTTATGCCCTTGCGGTATAAAAAATAATTTATTGAGAATTACACATCATGAAAAAAACCGACAATAATATTTTAAGATTTATCTCGGCAGATAAAGAAAATCAAGTGACAGATTCGGCTGAACTAGAAAAACAATTGAATGAGTTGAATCACAGTCTTGCTCAGATCGGAGATGTTTATTCAGCAGATAAAATGGATCTACAACTTCAATTGGCTCATAATTATTTACAGTCTGAACGGCAACAAGATGCCTGGGATTTGGCGCGAATCATTGTTGATGATTGTATTCAAAATGAAAATTGGCAACATGCGGTAGAAGCCTATGACGTGATGTTTTTGTCGGATCAAAATGATTTTTTATGTGCATTAGGTCAGGGTGTTTGGTTGGCGGTGACTTTTCCCATTGACCCTGAAGTCAGTGTCGCTATGTTGGAGCATATTATTGATGAAACGGCGGATGATTCTGATGGTGCTGCCGTGGCTGCTGCAACAGCGGTTTATATTGCAGATATTCGTTGTGAAGGTAAGCATCGAGAAAATCTGATGTTTTTTGCCAACAATTTATTGGGTAAAGTGGCAGAGCGTCACAGTCAAATTGACAGTGAGGCAAAATTTGAGTTTTGGTTGCAGAAGTTAGAGTTGACTGATCCCGCTTGTTTTTTAGTGCGTTTGAGGAATGTTATTGATGTTCTGGTGCAGGATGAGTGGTGGTTTGATCGGGAAAAATTACAACAATTGATTCCTGACCAATAATTTTAAAGTATCGGAAGAAACAAAGTTTTTAATAATGGATATTTTTACCGTGAAAGGCATGAATAAATTGAAGTTGTTTCTTCATTGCTTTTAGGTGCTTCATGATATAAAAAATAAGCGAATAACCCTAGTATTTGACGATTGTTTGCCAGGGATTATGCTCTAATCAGTATTGCAGTGTGTAATGATAACGGTAATATTGTCACTACCATCTTGTACTTTCGCTTGTTCAATTAGTTTTTTACAGGCTTCGTCCAGATTTTCATTGGTGGTATCTTTTAGAACGTTTTCGATATCTTCATCACTTAGTGAACCTGTTAGCCCATCAGAGCAAACCAAAAACATGTCCTGATTGGCAACGCCATGAATATTGATGTCTGAGCTTGTTTCATCCCAAGGACCAACGGCTCTCAAGATAATATTTTTAGTGGGAGGTTCGCCTTTTCGTCCATTGTCTTCCCAGAATTGATAAAGTGTATGGTCTCTTGATATTTGAATCAGTTTGCCATCACGGTATCGGTAAATTCTACTGTCACCGACATGAAAAGAAATTGCAATTTTACAGTTTTGGTGTAGCCATACGCCCGCAACCGTAGTTCCCATACCTTGACCGTCGGTATAACCTTTAAGGCTATTCATGGCATGAATTTTTTTATTGGCCAGTTCAATGGCATCAGAAATAATTTGTATGGCGGGGTTTGGTTCATCAACCAATGTTGCATCATCATCTGGTTCGTCATTTTCATCGTCCAGAGAGTCTATGATGTCTTCATAACTTTGCGTGACAAATTCATCAATGACTTCGATGGCTTCTTTGCTGGCAACTTCGCCTTTATCATGTCCACCCATGCCGTCAGCTACAACATAGAGATTGTGTTCAGTATTGACTGAATAGTTATCTTCATTTAACTTTCTGACATTACCAACATCTGAAAGTCCTGCGACGGTTGTTTTTATTGTTGTAGAATTCATTTTATTAGTGTGGTTTCCATGCGATGATTGCATCAGATGCTTGTTTGATTGATTGCGTTTGAGAGTAGGTAATCATGTAATTTGCCAGTTGTCTAAAGACGTACATTCTATTTTCAGGTCCTGTCCACATAATGTAGGGACCAGGGTTGCAGTCAAGATAAACGTAGCGATTGTTGGTTTTACTGACAATGATATCCCATGCAGCAAAATGAAGTCCAAGTAAGCGATTGGCTTTGACTATTCGTTCTTCTTCTTCATCGGGTAATTTGTAGTATTCAAATTCTCGGGTATTGGTTCGTGAATCAACCGTGTCATCAGAAATAATTTTTAATGCCAATACGACCTTGTCGCCAACAATATGGACTCGAATGGTATCACCAAAAATTCTTTCTTGAACCATTGCTGGGCAAGTATGTAAATCATCCATGTGTGTAAAATCATAATCAGTGATGTCACGAGTTGATCCAACACCAATCGCTGGTTTGATGACAACATCAGGATATTTTTTCAAAAAATTTTTCAGCAACTCAGGAGAATTGGTACTCATTGTTACAGGAGCATCAAAACCATTGGCGCGGAGCTTGTCATACAATTGAGCTTTGGTGTCATGCTCAATGTAAGCAGTTGTTAATGGGTTGATGACCAGTTTATTCAATGCTTTTAAGCGAGAAAAAAAACAATAGGTGGTTGCCTGCAACTCTTGTTCTCTTAAATATTGCGATCGAAAGTCAGTATAACTGCGTGCATTCAACATGGGAGGGAGTGCGGGCAATGTATTTAATGCGGTGCAACGAACATGAATGGCATTGATATTTTTAAAATCTACATCATTCCATTTGATTTTGTTACCATTCATGACAACGTGGGGCTGGTCTTCGCCTTCTAATTGAATATTGAACATGATGGGTTCAGCATTTTGTTCTAATACTGCATCACGAATAGCATTTAATTGGCTACTGTTTTTATTGGCAAATAGAGCAATAGTTGTCTTTGACATGGCGACTTTTTGATAATTTAAATAATTTAAATAATTGTAGCAGAAAAAATTATCAGTAAGTGTGATTTTTTTTAGGTTTATTCATATTTTTATCATGATTTTTCCTGGATTAACCGTGATCACAGTTGAATAATTGGCTATAATTTTATTTTTTATCAGTTATTTTAAAGAGAGCTGTTTATGTCTGATTTACCTGATATGGACTTCGATTATAGTCCGCCAGTTGTTGACCCCTATCAAGCTAATGATGCGGAGAGCGTGTCTGATGTTTTGAGTGAATACCTTGCTCGAATCGAGTCATTAAAATTAAAAACCATGACTTGTGCCGAATTAAATGAAAGTCAGCGACTGGATTTTGTTAGAGAAATGGATGTATTAAGGGGGGCTTTTGTTCAAGTTGTTGGTCAACTGAATCAATCAAAAGAGGTGTCAGCGCCTTCAGCACAATATAATAGGGAGTCAGGACAGGCTGAGTTAATTGGTGAAGGGATTCTTGGAAGAAGTGAAAGAATCATCAAAATACTCAAAGTTATTTCTAAAATGGCGCCACGAAAAATCACCTTACTACTAGAGGGAGAAACAGGGGTTGGTAAAGAGTTATTTGCTAGAATTATCCACTTAAATAGTAAAAAAGAAAAGTTTGTTGCAGTCAACTGTGGTGCGTTTCCCGCAGATTTAATTGAATCAGAATTGTTTGGTCATGTGAAGGGGGCTTTTACGGGCGCTAATGTTGAAAGAAAAGGCAAATTTGAAGAAGCTGATGGCGGAACCATCTTCCTTGACGAAATTGGTGAGTTAGAATTAAGTGCTCAGGTTAAGTTGTTACGAGTGCTGGAGGTGGGGGAGATACAACGAGTGGGTTCAGATAAATTGCACAAAATTAATGTCAGGGTAGTGACTGCAACCAATAGAAGTCTTGGGCAAATGGTTGAAGATAATAAGTTCAGAGAGGATTTGTATTATCGAATTAACATGTGCCCTATTTATATTCCGCCTTTAAGAGAGCGGCGTGATGAAATAGATATTTTATTGGAGTATTTTTTACAGGAAATATGCACTTCTTCTGATATTAATGCACCATTATTGAGTGATGAACTGAGAGAGTTTTTATGTGAAAAATATGATTATCCTGGAAATATTCGAGAATTAAAAAATATTTCACATTATATCGCTTTTATTGCAGAAGATGTTCCCGTTCAAATGGCTGATTTACCCGAGCGATATAAGTATTTTGTATCCAGAGGTCAACGAATTAAATGTCAGCCAGATAATGACAACATGATGGAGGTGCGTGATAATGCAGAAAAACAATTGCTGGAAAAATTATTAAAAGAAAAAAAGGGCAATATGATAAAAGTTTGTAAATCAATGGGAATCTCTCGTTCAAGAGTTTATCAAATCATGCAAAAGCATCAGATTCATGCAGCGGATTATAGGGAGTAAAGTTTAGGAAAAATATGGCATAAAAATCATTGTTGTTTGCTGAAATCAGGCTGATATGGGTTTTCATTGAAAGACTTAAATTATTTTATAAATATTCCAAATTAACAGTGTTATTGGTTTATACTTACGCTAAATGGGTTAATGGGATTAAAACTATATGGAAACATCGGATATCTTGACAACAGTAAAAGGTGAACCTATTTCTGTTGCGGATGTCTGCGTCCGCTTGAAGACTAACCGAATTTTCAGAAATACCATTGTCCAGTTAATCGAAGATAAAGTTGTTGCAAGAAAAATCAATCAACTGAAAATAAAGCTCAATGCCAATGAAATAAGAACCTATATTGACCAGAAAAAAATTGAACAAGGCATATTGGAACCACTTGAAATGCAAAAATATTGTCGCTGGTTAGGTATTTCTGTAGGGCAGTGGGAAAGTTATATTATATCAGCCTATCATAAAGCTTTATTGAAAGAGTGCGTTATCAAAGAAAAAAATATTGAAAATTATTTCAGCCAGCATAAAGACTTGTATACAACCATTTCATTGTCAAGAATTGTTAAAAGAGAAAAGCAAGAAATTGATGAATTATGGAGTCAATTAAAAAGTGGTGGGAATTTTTTAACCATCGCTAGAGAGTCTTCAATTGAGGCAAATAGTGGAATGTTGGGTGGTTATATTGGTGGTTTTAAAAAAGGAATGATTAATTCTCTGGTTTGGGATAAAGGTTTGGAGGCGGGAGAAGGGCAGTTGATTGGTGTTTTTCAAGAACAATCATTCTGGACGCTCTATCGAGTTGAGTCAATTAATTACGGTGAACTCACCCACGAATTGAAAGTGAATATTAAAGAACGATTATTTAATGACTGGTTAAAATCAGAAGTTGTTAAAGTTAGAGTATAAAGTGGGTGAGCATAATTATGCTCGCCCATTTAAATATTGCATTATAGTCTATTAATTTTGAGGAGTCATTATGGCGGTTAAAAATGTCAGAGCCGTTAAGATTGATCGTGTATTGGTCGCACCCATCAGACATCCAATCAAAGCAGCAACATTATTATATAGCGCCGCTCCATTTGTATTGCGCGGACCTATTTACATGATTTTTATCATCATGTTTGCATTTTTCATGTATTCTTTTTGGGCAAAAAAGGATGAAATGGTTGCCGTGCCAATGCTACTAGAAAGAGAGTCTGCCATTATTGAATCAATCAATGGCGGACTAGTTGTGAGTGTTGATATTGAGGAAAATAAAGAAGTGTTTGCGGGTGATTTATTGGCCAGTGTACAGCAGACCCGAGTTACAGATAGTTCTGAGCAAAAAGCTTTAGAATCAAAACGGTTCGAACTCAAAAAAGAACTGGATAAATTAACCGATGAATATACACATAATATTTCACAACTAGAAATTGATTTACAAGATTTTGATATCAATCGAGAAAAGAACATCACTCGACTGAGTAGTCAATTATCTCAAAGAAAAGAACAAAAACGAACCACTGCCAGAACAGTTAATCGAAGAAAAGGGCAGTATAATTTGGCATTGAAGCAATTTAAGCGCACCAAAGCATTGTATGACAGTCAAGATACCACCGTAACCGAGTTTGAAAGAGCTCAGGAAAAAGTAAGAAATTCAGAAAAATCCTGGGATGATGCTAAATCACAGTTAACTGAAATTGTCATTGAAATAAAAAAGACAGAAAATGAACTGGATAGTTTGAATGATCTGCAAACCAAAGAAAAAATGGAAAAAGAGTTAAAGCAGGTTAAAAATAGGTTGGAAAGAGATACCCAACAATTCCAAGATAAAATGAACTCCATTGCAAGAAACTTGAAGAAAACAAAAACATTGGTCAGTGGTGTCACCTACGATGATAAATTAACCATCTATAAAAGCACCTTTAATGGCTTGATCACCAATCTTCATATAAAAACGGGAATGATTATTAATCCAGGAACACCATTGGTTACCATTGTAAAAGACAGTGCCGCATTAGAAGCTCGATTGCTCATACCAAATAGCTCCATTGGTAAAATTAAACGGGGACAAGAAGTAAAAATTAAATACTATGCTTATCCTTATCAAGAATATGGTTTTTCAGAAGGGCAGGGGTCTACGGGGGTTGTTTCCAGTATTGCAACCAGACCTGGTGGAGTGGCCGGGAAAGAATCAATGTATGTTGTTAAAGTGGCACTGAATGGGGAATTTATCAAGCGAAATAAAAGTAAAAGAAGAAATCTGGAAATAGGGCTTGAAGGCTCAGCAGAGATTTTAACGGGTAGTAAGCGATTAATTGAAGTTATGTTTTCACCTGTATCGAAATTTTTTGAAAATGAAGAAGAATAATTCTAAATATTTGAACTGAGGCAATCCGAATGGATGTAAAACAAGAAGTTGTACGCTATCTGTTAGAATCTCATATCATGTTTAATGTGTTGTCTGGTGGAGATAAAAATGCGCTAGAAGCCTTATTTGAAGTGCATACTTGGGATGAAGGAACACGTATTGCCAAGCAAGGTGATCCCATGGATGGAATGTATTACATCTTTTCGGGGGTTATTCGACTTAAAAAAAATCAAGGTGGAACAAGGGTAAGTGTAGGACAACTGGGTAAAGAAAGTACTTTTGGTGAAATGTCATTGTTAAAGGACAATGTATGGACTAATGACATTGTAACCACTGAAAAATCAACGATTTTGTTGTTATCTGCGAAAAAAGTTAAAAAACTAGTATCTCAACGTCCAAGTATCATTGAAAATTTCAAAAAACAAGTGGGACTCATTGAATTAAGTCAGCGTTTAAGGGGAATGTTAGGCACGGCCGAATACAAGCAAGAAGAATTTAACCATATATTGCGTGGTATCGGCGTTAAAAAGATCAAAACAGGTGGATTACTCTTTAAGCAAGGTGCTGAAGATCCACGGTTGTACTATATAGAGCAAGGCGCTGTTGAGTTGCTTAGAAAGTCGGTTGATGGCGAAGAAGTGGTCGTCGATAAAGTCACTAAAAGTCGTCTGGTGGGTGAAGAAGGTGCTTTGGTTGATTATGGTGACGGAGGAAACCAGCCGTTTTCTGCAAGAGCCGTTAATGAAGTGATTGTATTGGTTTTTCCGCAGGCACAATTAGAAAGAATTTTTGCCATTAATCCTGCGTTTCACGATGAATTATTGGTGCGAGCAAAAAGTCTCCGAGATAGTGAAATTAAAGAGATTGAAGTTAGAAAACGTGCCGAAGGTGTTGATTTAAGAATTAAATTAGGCGATGCGGTTACTGAAGAAGAGTATTTGGCGCTCAGCAAGAAAAAAGAAATAAAGCGTTTTAGTGTGGTCAAGCAACGAGATGAAACTGATTGTGCAGCGGCTTGTTTGACGATGGTTGTTAATCATTATGGAAAAGATTTTACTTTAGGTCAGGTTCGAGAATTGACCAGTTTAAGTGTTGAAAATGCCAACCCTAATCAAATTATCACTGCGGCTGAAAGTATGGGTATTTCATCAAAGGCCTACGGTATTCCCTTTGAAGATATCAAAACACTTAAATTGCCAGTTATCATTGGTTGGGAAGGTTATCATTATGCAGTTGTCTTTAGAGTTACTCGCAATGCAATTCATATTTGTGACCCGCAAGAAGGCGTTATAAAACTGTCAAAAAAACAATTTTTGGAAGGTTGGACTCGAACCAATGAAGGAGGTTCTGAAGACAGTCATAAGGGATTGGTTATTGGCTTAGATCCCACACAAAAATTCGAGCGTGAAGAACCTCCTGCGAAACCCATCTGGCATTTTATAAATTTACTATTGCCATATAAAGGTATGTTTGGAGAAGCGTTACTGGCGGCAACAACCATTAATCTATTGGGTATGGCCAGTCCGATGTTTATCCAAAATATTGTGGATACGGTGGTGGTTCACCATGATAGAGCATTATTGAATATGATGTTGGCTGGCATGGTGATGATCGCAATTTTTAAAACCTTGTCGGTGACGGTGCAAAGTTTGTTGTTGGCTCATACCACCGCAAGAATTGATTTAAGAATGATGTCGGAGTTTTATCGGCATGTTTTGTCACTGCCGATGGGCTTCTTTTTGACGCGTAATAAAGGGGAAATTCTCGCCCGATTCGGAGAAAATCAGAAAATTAGAGCCATTATTGCTGGCTCAACGATTACTGTGGTGTTGAATACCGTCATGGTGGTCTTATATTTTATGATGATGTTTACCTATAATTCTGGGTTGACACTCATTGTTATGTTTTTCATACCAATGTATATCACCATTACCTTATATTTTACCCCAAAAATCAAAGCCATCTCACAGCAAATATTTTTAACAGGGGCACAACAACAAGGTCACTTGATTGAATCACTTAATGGTATTGAAGCCATTAAGGCAACTGCCAATGAATATTTTGCACGATCACGTTGGGAAAATTCGTTTGTTTCAAATGTTAACATGGGATATAGGCAAGCCAAAATAGCATTACTTTCAAGTAGCTTGAATCAGTTAGTTGGTTTGGCGGCTAGCGTATCTGTATTATGGTATGGTGCAAATGAGGTGATGGATGGAAATATGACCATTGGTGAGTTAATGGGATTTAACATGCTGATGGGGCTAGTGGTGGGTCCTATTTTACAAATGGTTGGGTTATGGAATAGTGCTCTAGAAGTCAGTATTGCAGTTGATCGAGTCAGTGATGTGCTCAATGTTAAATCAGAGCAACCTCCTATCAGTAATCCAAATCATGTACCATCACGTTTAGATAATTGTAGAGGGCGCATTACTTTTGAAAAGGCTTGTTTCAGTTATATGGCGGGTGACAAAGAGCATTACATCATGAATGATTTTGATTTGGTGATTGAATCGGGAACTCGGGTCGCTTTTGTGGGAGCCAGTGGTTGCGGTAAAAGCACCATTGCCAAAATGGTGCTGGGTTTCAATATGCCGAAATCGGGGCAATGCCTGATTGATGGTAAGGAAATTCGAAGTCTTGATTTGGATAACTTACGTCAAAATATCGGTGTTGTGCTTCAGGATAGTTTTATATTTTCAGGGACTGTTGCACAAAATATTGCCTTTGGTGATCCTGAGCCCGATATGCAAGTGGTTAAGGAAGCTGCTGAGTCAGCGGGTGCCGATGAATTTATCATTAATTACCCTGTGGGTTATCAAACGCTCATTGGTGAAAAAGGCATGGGAATATCAGGTGGGCAAAGACAAAGAATATGTATTGCCAGAGCTTTGTATCGAAAACCAACCATCATGATTTTTGATGAAGCCACCAGTGCATTGGATAATGATTCAGAAGCTCGTATTCAGGCCAATATGGAAACAATTTTAAAAGGTAAAACATCCATTACCATTGCTCACAGGTTAAGTACCATCATTGATTCAGATATGATTTGTTATATTAAAGATGGTAAGGTTAATGAAAAAGGGACTCATGAGCAATTAATTGATCCCGAATTTATTAAGAAAAATAACTATGAAGGCCACTATTATGGTTTGGCAAAGGGACAATTTGATTTGCCAGAGTTAGATTTGAAGAAAGAAGAATAATTTGGGTAACTGTTCAGGTCACTCCTATTTCGCTTTAGTTCAGGGTGAAAAATATGAGTTTACAAGTGTAAATGAATATTTTTTAACGCAGAATTAGTGTGAAAAAGGGGGCTCTGAATAGTTACTAATTTTGTTACTTTATTTTCTGTGATACCATGCTATTTTTTAAGGAGCATGCGTAAATGAACTTTTCATGCTATGAGATGTTTGTTTATTTTTCTTGTTGAAGAATTTTTTAAAAATACCAATTAGAGATACTTAGGTTTACTTATGTCAAATGATGATCATGACGCAACACTTGCAATTTCAGCGGGTGATATTGAAAAACAATTAAAGGCTGCACAAAGTGATTCGACTCCTGCCAAGCTAGTCTGTATAGATGATTCACAATTAGGCGATGACCAAAAAGGCTTGGAAGTTGAACTAATGGCTGATGAAGTTACCGTTGGTCGTGGAGAAGAAAGTGAGTTAAGAATATCACACAAAAAAATATCAAGGCATCATGCTCGAATTTATTTGGTTGACGGGGCTTGGTGGCTTGAAGATCGTGGTAGTACCAACGGTGTTTTTCTCAATAATGAAAAAATTGAAAAAGAAAGATTAAAGCCAGGTGATGACGTTCGTTTTGGCAGTGTACCATTTCGTTTTGAAATGGATGCCCCTGATGTTTCCGTTGAGCAGCTACAGGCAACAAGTAGCAAACCCAAAGAAGAAGCCAGTGAAGATGCAACCATGATGTTTGGTGCAGGTAATATCATGGCTAGTGAAGCCCTGATCAGTGCCAGTGATGAAACAGAAGTGGAAGAAGAGGAAGAA
>JABHHM010000065.1 GCA_018671575.1 Methylococcales bacterium
AGAGAGAATTATATGCTTATATGAAGATTTTTATGTAAATGAGCTGTAAAAACGGCAGTGCATAAGAATATTATAATTATCAAATGTTTATTTTGAAATATTTAGCCCACTCAGGTGCTTGTTTTCGGACAGCCTCCTAGTGATTTAAAATATGTTCGATTAAGTGATACAGGCTATCGACTGAAAATACCGATAAAAGGAGTAGACAAGTCAAGGAGGATAGAATGATGAAATGTGAATTTTTACGCTCACCTTGGTCACTCATTAAGTATCTAACTCGTGCTTCAAGCGCATCCGCATAAAAATTGACAGCAATCAACGGTGATAATTTGTTTTGAGATAAATTGCCCCTTGCAACCTTGACCAAAGTTGAAGCAACCTGGTGATTATCATAACCTGAAAGTACCACTTGTCTATCCGCCATTTGTTCCATCACAATGGAAAATTTAACCAATAATGTCTTGCGAATATAAACAGGATAAAAAGATGACAATAATTGAAATAATAATTTTTTAATCGGATCATAACTTTTAATATGTGCATTTTCATGAATTTGCACCATCGATAATTCTTCTTTATTCAGGCCTGCTTTTAATGCGCTTGTTAAATAACAGACAGGTTTCAATAGACCACAGGTAAAAGCATTGATTACGTTAGATTCAATTAAGTAGGAACCATCTTTTTGCTTAATGCTTAAAGATTGCAATACCGATAACTGCTGACTTGAGCGATAAACTAATGTGATTTTTTTACCCAACACAGAAACGATCATAATACTAAATAATATAAGGCTAAAACCATGCCAGCTTTGTATTTGAAAAATAGCCATGTGATGCCAGTGAGAGACCAAGGGCGACAAATAATGATCGTATTCAAATATAAAAATAACGTAATACAGGACTGCTGTCGTCAGGGCGATTATCCAGGGTGTTGATACCATAAACCACAACAGCTGTTTTCTTGCTTCAAGTTGTAATTCATCAACAGACTTATTTAATATTATCGTCAATAAAAGTGACGTCGTGCCAATAGCAACCAGCATGGCAATGATTGCCATGGTCATCACATTTAGGATGATACCCCATTGACCAACAATCATTCGTGGTCTCGATTTTTAAGCTGGGTGAGTTGTTCATGAATCATTGCTTCTAATTCACTTAATTGCTTTTCATTTAATTCAGATGATACGGAAGAAAATGCGGTAATTAAGCTATTTTCATCGTGTCCAATAAAATCACTGGTTATATTTTTAATCAGTTTCGCAATCAACGCTTCACGGTTTATTTGTGCACTGTACACAAAAGCGTGACCTTGTTTTTCACGAGACAATAAGCCTTTTTTAAACAGTCGGTCTAAGGTACTTTGAATCGTATTTAACGAACCGCCTCGGCTTTTCTCAAAAAAAGCATGTACTTTTTTAGCATCACCTATTTTATGACGCCACAAATACTGTAAAACCAATTTTTCTAATTCACCTAACTGCATTGAATCAAACCACTTAATAGCCAATTTATAAATATAATTACACAATTAAAACCGATTGGCAATCGGTTTTGTTTTGCTGTTTTTCGATTACCCTGTTTTGAATTGTCCCTTGTATGTTAATTATTATTAAGCAATCACGACCCACATTGAGTGGGGGCTGTTTTGTTTTTTTAGAATTAAATATTTAATATCATCAAATAGTTGAAGGTTATTAGGTTTTGATAGGGTTTGTAAGCAATAGTGCATTTACCGATAATGAGTTGTTTTTATCGGAGGATGCGTTATCACTTATGCACTTTACCGCTGAAAACATGGTTTTTGGTCGTATTATAATGTAAAAAGTAAAATGCCAACCCGCTCAATGTAAGTTATAACTATATTTTTAATTTTTTGTAGCGCTTATTGGGCTTAGTATACAAGGAACGGGCACAAAATAACTTCAGGTTCTTAGGTAACTCGCAATAAATAAACTACCCATCTTACTTGCACCCAAAGGGCATAAAACTCTTTTGTCCGTCTTCTTTGCCACAAACATAGTTATGTAGAGCGACTACATCGTCAATTTTGCTCAATCAGGTCGTTTAAATATAACATAAACCTAAAACTAAAACTAAAGCCAAGAACCGTAAGTTATTTCGTGCCCGTTCCTTAGTGCCGATTTAGTTGAAACTAATATTTGGAACTGTAATAGCTAGATAAGCGTTGGCTGATTTCTTTTGAAACGGCCAAAGCAAATGGACTAGGAGGCTGTCCGAAAACTCATCTTTCCGCCAACTCTGCGTTAAAAATGGTCTCGAAATGCTCATTTACACACGTAAACTGCGCTTTTTCGATAATTTTATGCCTTGATTTGACAAAAACCTGCGTTCTCGGACAGCCTCCTAGCAAGTAATGCAACGGGAATAGGGTGACGAGGAAGACTTTGTGTCGTAGGAAGGTCTTGGCTTGATACTGTTGAAGCTGCCAATGTATAATAAGAGGCAATAAGTGATTTATTTCCTGCAGTTTTTTCGTGAGGAAGTACAAGAGTTTTACTCAAACCTAATTTTGCATGTTTCACTGAAAACCTAGATAAAAAAATATTCATTTCTGGCTTTCCACAATCAAAATTTTTAATTAAATGCTTTGTTTTGTTAACGGGAACAAATGACTGGCATAATTTCAATTTAAAAACCTTCTACATCCAGTTCCTTAGCTGCATCTATGATTTTTTTGCTTGGTTCTTCTGCTGCTTTACAAATTTTAATAAAGTGATCAAATTGTTGGTTAGTTAGTTGAATTTCTGTGTAAGCTTGTAATGTTTTGGGAGCATCTTCTCTAACCAGTTTTGCCAAATAATCAGTTAACGTTAAGCCACTAACTAAGGCGGCTCTCTCTGCTAAATGTTTTATTTCAGGCATAAACCTAGCTTCTGTGCGTTCTGTTTTTGTCGCCATTTCCAAGCCCTCTGTATTTTTCTTATATAAAACCATAGCATGCGTCAGATTGACGTACAATTTTATTTTTTAAAGCATCTTGAGTTTAAACTTTGACTCCTCAAATTGATTTCATCGGCAATGATGTTTGCCGTGTTAATACAATATTTGTCATCTAAAAAACTATCCTCACTGACTTCTATTCCAAAAATAGCCATTGTGTTTATCTCATTTTTCAAACTATGGATCAGTTTTAAACTATGGATTAATCCTATTTCATGGCTTGAAATAGAGCTTTGATGACATAAAATTTGTGGCAATGTTAAGCAATGGATACTGCCTGGTTTTTGTCCTGATTTCATGGCATCAATATAAAATGTTGGCGAATTATCTATGATGTTGAATAGTTCAGGTGTTGGTGAATGTACATATAAAAATTGAGGGTGGAGATGAGCCGAAATTAACTTTTTCTGCTCTATTTGATGAGCAATGAGGTGACCTAAGTTATCTGGGGGATAAGCGTTGCCAATACCAATGATTTTAATGCTATCTTGCGGGTCTAATTTATGATTCATGGATAATTTTGAGTTTTAGAAAATGGGTTGCACATGAAATGCA
>JABHHM010000064.1 GCA_018671575.1 Methylococcales bacterium
AATGCAACGGGGTCTTTAACTGTAAATTATGAAAAAAATGCCTATCTGCCTGTTCAACGTACCGTTAAGGTCACTCGACAAAATTATAATTGGTCAGATGATGTGATGATGATTGCACTTGACCGACAAGTGACCACCATTGATTTAACCCAAAATAAAATGCAAATAGCGCAAGGATCGGTAGCAGAAGATAATGATGGCAAGCGTCAGGCAACTCTCTTTTTCCCCGAAAGCACTGTAGCGACAATGACCTTGCCAAATGGCACCAAACAATCACTCAGTACATTAAGTGTGCGTGCCACTGAATACACCATTGGTGACAATGGTGATAAAGCAATGCCAGGCACGTTACCACCCGCCAGTCATTATACTTATGCTGTTGAGTTGAGTATAGATGAAGCAATACAAGCAAAAGCCAAACAAGTGGTATTTGACCGTCCAATTCCCGTATATGTGGATAATTTTTTAGGCTTCACTATTGGTACGGATGTTCCTGTTGGTTGGTACAGTCAAGAAAAGTCACAATGGATTCCTTCTGCCAATGGTCGAGTCATCAAAATCATTGCCATTGAAAATAATCGCGCGGTATTGGATGTTGCAACCAACAATCAATCTGCAAGCCAACAAGAATTAGAGGAACTGGGAATTACTGACAGTGAACTGGTTCATTTGGCAAAAGTTTTTTTACTTGGAAAGAGTTTCTGGCGAGTACAAGTCACTCATTTTACCCCGTGGGATTTTAATTGGCCTTACGGACCACCGCCAGGGGCAGAACCACCTCCTAATGAACAACCAGAAAGCGGGGGTGATGATCAACAAGAGGACTGCAGTAAAGAATGCAAGTCAATCATCCATGTTGAGAATCAAAGTCTACAGCACACAATACAGATTCCTGGAACTCAATTATCACTTAATTACCTAAGTAATCGTACTGTTGCTGGCAACCGACATGCTCGCCGAATTAGTATTCCCGTATCAAAGAATTTTAATCTTCTAGTCAGTAAGTTACATGTCGAAATCGAAATAGCAGGTAAAAAAGAGCATTATACTTTTGCGCCTAAACGCAATTTCACTTTTGATTATGTTTGGGATGGGAAAGATGCCTATGGTCGCCTGAGTTATGGCCAACAAAAAGTTAAAATACGAGTAGGTTACGAATATGGTGGTTACAATTATACAAATGTAAAAGATTTTGAAGAAATATTTGGAAGAATTTCACTGGTAATGTCTCGTGGCGGAGGTAGTGGAGGAGGCGGTGGAGGCGGAGGCGGCGGTGGTGGCACGGGTATCAACACCACACCAAGAATAGTTATCATCTGGCGTGAATGGCAAAATAGCATGACTAATTTACCTTATTTTTCAGATGCCAATTTGGGTGGCTGGTTTTTAAATGAACAACATTTTTACGATGCCAATGGACGGATATTGTATTTAGGCAATGGTAATATCAGAAAAGCCAACAGCATTCCCCTTGAAGACCTGATGTTAAAAAATGGACAAGACATCTATAGAGTGTCTGATCTATTACGAACAAGTTCAGAAAATTTGTATTTTACAGGTGAACATAAAAATTTGATTACAAAATTAGACTCATCGGGTAATCAAAAAGTAATAGCAGGTACAAAAGAATGTGGCTTTAGTGGTGATAATGGCTTAGCGGAAAAAGCCAAATTGTGTCTTCCTAGTAAAATGACTCAAGATAAAAATGGCAATTTAATAGTCATTGACAAAGGTAATCATCGAATACGCAAAATTAATCCAGCAGGTATTATTACCAGTATTGCGGGTACAGGTCATTGCGATGATGTGCCCATTGATAGAAATATTCGTAATGCCACAGAAAAGGGCTTGTGTTCTTTGCATGATATTGTTTCAGATCAACAAGGTGGTTATTACATCATCAATAGTCAGAAGATATTTTATGTCAATGCACTACAGCATATTTTTAACTTTGATTATTGCTCAAAAGTAATGGCTCTGAATGAGAATATAAAAAATTGTAATCCGCAGTCTTTGACAATGGATAGTCAGGGTAATTTGTATATCGTTGACCGAGGATTTCATCATATTGCCAAAATTGCTCCCACGGGTGAAGCCAGTTTATTTGCTGGGGATGGTCGATGCACTACTGAATTTAATACACTCTGCGGCCCTTTAGAAATGGTTTTTGACCAGCAAGGTGGGGCTTATGTTGTGGTCAGTAACGGTATAAAATATATTACTGCTGACAATAAATTAATTGAACTGCCATTATCAAATAGAAATTATAACCACTTAGTTACCACCGAAGATAATGAATTAATTTATTCTGATGGATACAACTTACGAGTTATTCGTAATATTTTTGAATCATATGATGGAGAAGCCTTTTCCATGGTGTCGGAGAATGGCAGTGAACTTTATTCATTTAATTCTGTCGGTCGCCATTTAAAAACCACCGATACGCTCACTAATAAAACGCTTTATCAGTTTCATTATGATCAGGGTATCTTGAACTCGGTGACCAATATCGATAACCAAAGTCTTAGCATCCAACGTCAAAATAATGAAATAACAATGACTGCACCTTTTAATCAGGTCACTGTTTTAAAAACCAATGATGAAGATAATCTCATTTCGGTTAAAAACCCAGCCAACGAAACAGTCTCCATGACCTATTACCCTGGTGGATTATTAAAAACATTGAGTGATGCCAAACAGCAGGTTCATCATTTTAGCTATAGCGATTTTGGTAAGCTGGAATTAGACCAAAATCCTGCGGGCGGTGAATGGAGTTTATCGAAAGAAAAGCTGGATAACGGTAGTTTTAAAATTAATTTCTTATCCAAAATGGGACGGAAAAAAACTTTTGAAGTATTAAAAAATAATGATGGCACAAAAACCACCGTCCAAACAGACTGGGATGGTAACCAACAAAAAACCACCGAAAACAATTATTTTACCAGCACAAAAGAATTGGCAAATGGTACGGTCATCGTGGAAAGAAAAGAAAGCAATGAGCGTTTTGGTATGCAGTCTTCTTTGCCATCATTCACTTCCATCAAAACACCCTCTGGATTAGATCAACAGACACACTTTGGGTATCGTACCCTACTGTCTGATTCTAATGATCCATTGAGTTTGATATCACTCACAAAAACCATTCACAAAAATGACAAGTTATATTATTCAGAATATACCGCCAATAACCGAACAACGGTCAATACAACACCAGAAGGTAGAACAAGCACTGCTATTTATAATGATAAAGGGCGAATATTTGAAGAAAAAACACCAGGTATTGCCCCAATTTATTATCAATATGACGACATAGGGCGTTTGGCTCAAATGACCCAAGGTAGTGATGGCAATAAAAGAATCACTCAATTTGATTATCACCCAACCACTGGATTTTTGGAGTTATTAACCAATGCATTAGATCAAACGATCCATTTTAAACATGATGCAGTGGGACGCATCAAACAGATGCAATCACCAGGAATCAATACGCCACTTCAAACCTATTTTGATCATGATTTGAATGGTAATGTTAAGTTAATTCAACCACCGAATCGACCCAATCATCTATTCAGCTTTACGCCATTGGACACAGAAAAGACTTATACTGCACCAAGCGTTGTAGATGTTACTCGTCATTTTAGTGAACGATTTTATAATTTGGAAAATCAACTTGAAAAAATAGTCAATACAGATAATCAGGTCATTAATTTCAACTACTATCCTGCTGGAATATCTCATGGTAAATTGCAAAGCATTGACTTTTTGCAAGGTCAGTTGGATTTTGTCTATCATCCAACCACAGGACAATTAGCAACACTCAAAACAGCTGATAATATCACGTTGGCATATGCCTATGATGGTTTATTGTCATTATCTGAAATCATGACGGGTGAACTATCAGGTTCAATTGCCAGAACGTATAACAATGATTTCAACGTTGAAACACTCAGTGTTAACGATCAAACCATTACAATGTCTTATGATGATGACGCGTTATTGGATAGCTTACAAGTGCAATCATCAGGGTTAATTTATGACATCATAAGAAATCCACTCAATGCTCAGTTAACCGAAACTACTTTTGGCAATCTAAAAGAAGGTTATCAGTATAATGTTTTTGGTGAATTATCCACCCAACAAGTTTCCAAAGATGGTACTAATATTCCCTATATTCATAAAATTAAACGTGACAAACTTGGACGTATTGAAACCAGTGCAGAAAAAATTGATCAACAAATACAACGCCTAAAATATCAATATTTTCCAACGGGCAGTCTTAAAAGTGTTACTTCCACCAGCAAAATAGTAGATGCACTCACTTTAGACAAAAGCAAAGTGACTCAATCCCCTTTACTTATTCAAGCCGCTGTAACGACCGAGGTAGAGGAAGTTCGGGTTAATGGTGTTAAAATGTTGATAACCAATGGTCAATTGACAGGCAGCCTACCCTTAACCAAAGGCAACAATACGTTAAATATTGAAGTTCAATGGCCGTTGGGTGAAATAAAACAGTTAAATCAAAATGTGGTACTTGAAGACACCAAAGAACTCAGTAGTTTGTCATTAAGTCACCCTGTCATTACCACAGATAAAATTCAAATCAATGGCACGATTAATAATATTGACATAGATACCGTTGAATCCGTCAAAATTAATCAAAGCTATTTAATGTTGCAAGAAAATGGCCATATTTCAGGCGAAATTAATGTCAAAGAGGTGACTAATCAATTACTCAATCTTGAGATTAAATTTTGGGATGGCACGGTATTGAATCAACAATTGCCTTTGGTAACAGGCAATTCACTCAGTGATTATAAACTGGAAACATTAGTAGAAGTTACTTGGGGCGGTGATGTCTTTGTTGAAGTCTCCCTCGGCAATGATGATGAAAATAAATCACTTGCCATCTACAAGAAAGGTTCTCAAATGCTCACTCAACCTGACTGGTTAAAAACAGCCACTGATGCATCAGCAGGTTCCAGTGATACCACTTTTTATATTAAACCGAGCCTTCAAGGTGAGCAATTATGGAAATTCCAAAACAATCAATCCTCATTGGTTCATGCGCTTAATATAGGTAAAATATTTGATATGACCGCTGATGCGGCAAATAATGTTTATCTCTTAAATAAAGAACGTCTTTGGAAAGTCAATTCACAAGGTGAGTTGACACAGTTTGCAGAATTTCCTAAAAAACTAACCGATTTGATGGTTGGTTATGATAAGAATTATTTATTATCCCGTATGCATATTGATGTATCTTCCAAAGGTTTGGTTTTTGGTGGGTATGGAACAACAATTATGATTTTTGATGAATCTGGCCAATTAACCGAACTGGAAGTTCCAGGTTGGGTTTTTGACGGATTTGGTACAGGCCCTGTTGATATGATTTGTTATAATGCAATGGAAAGTAATACGGATTGTATAGATTTTGATGGAAAATCTATCAAATTAATGGGCTGGGAAAGCTCAAATATAGTCTATGGCCCACATCATTACAGTCGATTTGACATAGATGCCGAAGGTCATTTGTATTATATTGGCTACAATAACTTTTTAATTCAACGAAAAAATGGCAGTACCCATACCGCCAGTTTACTTAACCCTGCCATTACACAAGAAGCCATTCTAACTTTTGAGGTGAATAGCAAAAACCTTGTTCAAGGTAACTTGTCATTTGACATACGAGAAAAAAATCAACTAATCAGAGAATACAATTACGATTCCAACGGTAACAGACTGAGTTTGATGACAGCAAACAATACCATCACCGCCACACACGATGACCAGGATCGACTGAAAAGTTACGGTATTTACCAATATGAATATACCAATAGTGGCAATCTAAAAACCAGGCTCAATACCCAAACAAAGGCTACTAACCAATACCGATATGATTCATTCGGAAACCTAAGACAAGCCATACTTTCTAACAACACAACCATTGACTATTTGATTGATGGCAGACACCGAAGAATCGGTAAAAAAGTCAATGGGCAACTTAAACAAGGTTTTCTTTATCAAGATCAGCTTAACCCCGTGGCAGAACTGGATCAGAATGGAGATGTTGTTTCCTTGTTTATCTATGCAGAAAAAATCAATGTTCCGAGCTATATGGTCAAAAATGATAGAACCTATCGAATCATATCTAATCATTTAGGAAGTCCAGTGTTAGTGATGGATGTAGAGACAGGCAATATTGAACAGAAAATCACCTATAACGAATTTGGACAAATCTTGACGGATAGTAATCTAGGGTTTCAGCCGTTTGGTTTTGCGGGAGGGATTTATGATCGGGATACGAAACTGACAAGATTTGGGGCTAGGGATTATGATGCTTATGTAGGTAGATGGACGGCAAAAGATCCTATTGGGTTTGATGATGGGACTAATTTGTATGCGTATGTTCATAATGATCCTGTCAACTTTTTAGATTTAGTTGGCACTACCGAATTACCGACACCTCCATTTAGTGATGACAAATTATCTCCTCTAAACAAAGAGCAATTGCAAGAATTATATGATGCACATAAGGATCAGCCATCAGAAAGGAGAAAAATTAGAGAAATACAAAAACGAAAAGGATTTAGAGGCTCATCTTTAAAAAGAAAATGGAAAAAACTTAAAATTGGAGCTGATCCCTTTACTATATTTGAGGTTATTCAAGAAATGTGTAGATCAGGAACTCTTGTTGGGCCTGGTTGTTTGCCTGAAAACCGACCTAAAAATTGTCCTCCAGATGCTTAAAACTAAAAATAAATTTGAACTTTGGCTTCAAAAAATAGATACAGATAATTCTGTAGATAGAGCTGAAGAATTGGAAAATTATCCAGACGATTATGATAATGAAGTTAGTGATATATTTATGGATGCTTTGAATGATTCAGCGTCTATTGTCCGACAAGTAGCGGCTGAAATGTTAGGTGTATTTTCATCTTTAAAAATAAAAGATGCATTAAGAGAACGCTTAGAAATAGAAAAAAATAGTTTGGTAAAAGAATATTTATTTTCTTCTTTGGGTATGATTGCTGAAATTGAAGACTTGAAATATCTAATTAAAAGTATAGGCTCAGCCAAAAATGAAGAAGAGCTAATTCATTTATATATGGGGGTATTTTATGCTGGAAGAAATATTGCCAAAAATAAGTTATTAAAATTTATTACAGACAAAAATATAATTGTCAGTACTTCAGCAGTAAATGCGTTAGTTCAATTAACAATTAAATCTAATGAAACAGAAATTGTAAATGCAATAAAAATACAAATAGAAAAAAGGAAGGGAAAAGGCGATGTGCATGATTTTGAAGATGCCTTAAATGAAATTTCGTCAATAGACGATGATGTTTGAGAAAGGGTCAAATAAAGAAAGAGAAAGGGTCAAGAAAGGGTCACCCATTAGCAATACCTTTGTCAAGAACAAAACTCTCCCATCCCAAAAATAATTGATTTTCAGGTTCTGATAAGTTTATTTGTAAAAAAATAATTCACACCTGAAATTTCAAATTATGCTTACGGATTTTTACAAT
>JABHHM010000063.1 GCA_018671575.1 Methylococcales bacterium
GTTTAAACGGTAATTTTAATGTTTTTGATGCGGATAATCTTAGCTTTTCTATGACATCATCATAACCATCCAGTTTCAAGATCAGTTCTATCGCTTGGGCTTCATGTTCTATTTGTTGTGGCGTTTGACCATGATAATGCCCATTCAGGTAAATTTTTGCTGATGATGGTTCGCTGCTGATATCCAGTGTCCCCGTGGTTTTCTTTTTGGGTTTTTCTTCGATTCTTTTTGCCTTAATGGTGATGGTATAGGCTTCATTGACTAATGTCGGCTTGGACTTTTCAATTATTTGCAAGCTACCATCTATTTTGGCGATCATTTCATCGGCGGTGAGTTCTCCAAATTCTACTGTACTGTGACTGCGCATTTGTAACGGACTGGTTTTTTCCAGTAAGCGGGTTACGGCATCAATTTCCGCACGGCGAATGCAGTTTTTTTTGGTGTCATCATCTCCTGGGGTACAACTGCCAGTGGCAGTAAAAATTAATTTATTGAGTAACAAAGTTTCTTTTAAGGCTTCAATGAATTCCATCGTCGTTGTATATCTGGCAGATGGGTCTTTTGCCAGTAGTTTGATTAAAATGTTGTTTTGTGCCTCATTCAAATATTCCACTGGGTCCGCGGGTTCATTGCAAATGGCTTCTTTCAGAAGGTTGGCGTCATCACTTTCAAACGGTAAACCAGCATCCAATAACTCATAACACATGATGCCGAACGCATAACGATCTGCTGCCATTAAAGTTCGCTCTTTCATTCTTTTTGCTTTGAGTAATTCAGGTGCCATGTAGGGATATGAACCGACCAGTTCATCGTTGAACATTTCTGGGGTTTGGCTTCGTCTTATGACAGTGGACTTGATTTGTGCCGCTAGTCCAAAATCCAGTATTTTTGCCTCACCCAGTGAATTAATCCGAATATTATCGGGTTTAATGTCTCGATGTACCACCCCCTTTTTATGCGCAAAGTCCAGTGCTTGTGCAATGGGAGTGAGTATTTCCAGTGTTTTTTCAAGGCTGAGTTTTCGACCTTGTTGCTGTTTGCGATAGGTTGATAAATCACTGCCCTCGACATATTCCATTACCAGAAAAAACTGGTTGTCCTGGTGGTTTTTTTCTAAGGTATTATAGGCTGCAATATTGGGATGTTTTAGTTTATACACCACCTTGTAATTGTCTTGAAACTCATCCAGCATGTGCGTTTCGTAGGTCACTTCAGTCGGAACGGCTTTAATCGCTACTTTTTCTTTACTGTAGGAATCTATGGCTAAAAATACCACGGCAAAACTCCCTTGACCCAGTTTTTCAATAATCTGGTATCGTTCGTTGATGTTATCACCTGGCTTCACAATTATCCCTCTTGTTGATTTTAATCTTATAATTATAGTTAAAATAATAATCACAAAGTGGAAATTGTGTTTTAGTCGATGACTATTACGCTTATATTCATGAAGGTCAAGCAAAGCAATGGATAGAAATAAAACAATTTGAAAGTCCATATTTTGAGGATTATGAATTAGAAATGATGTGGAAAAAACTTAAAAACATGTGCCGTCCACTGTCCTAACGAATGTGATTAAACAAAATCGAGACATTTTTAAAAAAATCAACTCAATTTTCATGAAAACTGGATATTTAAATTCGAAAAATCACAAGCTTTCTCATAAAAATTTGACCAAATTTATCGTCTAAACTTGAACACAGGGGCTGCATGTGTGGTTGCCCCTCATTGTAATGCTTGATCCAACGTTTCAAAATTGCATGCAGATGTTTTTCAGATAATGGAATATAATGTATCTTCAAAATAATCATTGGGTCGACAATCGCAGTCATTTCTCAACCGTATCAGCAAAAGCTAATGACTTTGATTAAAATATTTACATAAGTACAGCTCTCTGTAAAAAATAGATGTCATATCAGATTATTTTGACAGAACACTGGAACAAATAAAAAGGGAGGAATAATCATGGCAGATGTTCGTAAACAACCTTGGTATGAAGTCGATATTAATCAGATAGATAATCTGAGGTATGACTCGATCTCTTCTTTGCCACAATTTATTGCTGACAACAAAGCGCAATCATTAGTCTTTGCGCGAGAAGTATTCGACTCACATGAAGAAAAAAACTACGATAGAGCTATAATGTGTATGGCAATACAGAATGAACAAGGAGTTCCGGAAAACATTTTAAATCAGTGCTTGAAAAAAGATGATAGTAGTCATCTAGAAGCAATACTTTATTTAAGAAGATGTCCTAATCCATCTCTTGATGATGCTTTAATTGCTTATATAAGAAGGGCAACCAAAGAATCAAATATCAATAAATCTATCCACCTAATAGAAATTGTAATTGAAATTTTGGCTAAAGCAAAACCAACTCAAAAGATATATAATTTATTCGAAGAACAAGCTCAGATATTTCAGGAAAGCAAACGTATTCAGCGTTTAATTCATGATGCACTGCGTAAATATAATATATAGAAAAAATAATTCCTGTCCGCAATAACAACATCCGGCACAATAATCGACAATTTCATGAGATTTTTACAGAAAACCACACAGGAAGCGGCTTTCAAAATAGGCTATAATTAACATGAAACAGGCATAACTGAAGGAATTTTAATAAAATCTTGATAATTTCTGAAATCCAGACAAACGAATCTCTCAGGAAGACCTGATAAACAATAGGCAAGGTGAGCTTTAAGCCGCTTTATTTAAAGATACGCAATGCAAACCACCGAGTATTGGCTCTTTAACAACTTTGCAAATATTGGTTGAATAACAAAAAAATTAATTTAGGCCTAACACCAGCCTAAAACAGACAAGCCCAACATGTATCACAGAAATAACTTTCAATCCAACAGCAAGCCTAATTTTTGGAAATATTACCAATGAAGCAGCTTTGCCCAAAGTTGAAATGTAAAATGAAATATTCCACTAAGCATTTGCGGACTGACGTAAATGATTAAAATAGGGCTCATAGGCTAAACTGAAATAGTGAAAAATATAACCTATTGATTTTAAACAAGTATTACAGAGAGTGTTTCGACGACAGTGGCCCCGCCTCCACAATATAAGAATACACTAATATACTAACCACTATTTCAGAAAACCGCCACAGCCCTTGTGTGGCAGGGCTTCCCAGATTTCAGTTGCGGACTGACAAACACATAATTTACCCTATTTTTGCCCATTTTCTCTCTCTTTCGGCTATTCTCTCAAAAACTTGCGGACTCAGGTCGTTTCAGTCCGCAAATGGTTTGTCGTGTCCGCCGTCCGAACGAGTATTTTAAACAAAATCGAGCCATTTTTTAAAAAATCAGTCCAATTTTAATGAAAACTTGAAATATAAATTCGAAAAATCACAAGTTTTCTCATAAATCAGATCAAATTTTCTGTTAAAACCTGGTAATTTGAATCAACAGACACAGCTAAACACGGACAGTCTCATAACTGTCCTGATCTTTAAAAACTTAGCCTAAAAAGCAGGCTTATGTCGGCAAATAATACCCTGCCAACAAACCTTCCCATTCACTAAAATAATGTGTGCTTTTATAGCTAGTTTTAAAAATATTTTTGCCAGTCCATACTTCTGCTGGTGTTCTGCCATTAAGGTTCTGATGTGGTCGAACACTATTATACCAGAACCGAAAAATATCAAGATCACCATTGAGTTGATTCATTGAGTAAACCGTCCAATGATCAAGACTTTGTTTGAGCGTGAGAAACAATCTTTCGACTCTACCGTTTTCCCACGGACACGATAACTGTATTGTCTGATGTTTTATGCCCAGAAATTTCAAACCAAATTTAAATAATCTGGATGTGAAAACAGCTTCATTATCAGTTCTGATTATTTTAGGCATTCCGTATTTTTCAATACAATCGAGAATACAGCGCAACAATGTAATGGATGATTTATCTTTCAATGCCGACATATTCAAACAAGCTCTTGATTGAAATTCAA
>JABHHM010000062.1 GCA_018671575.1 Methylococcales bacterium
ATGGGGGAAAATGTTTCTTTTTTAAGAAAAAAAGACCTGCATGATGACATTGAAATGGAGTCATTGCATCTGCAATCTTTAGATCAGCTAAAAGTTGCGCTTGCTGACACAACGGGTTGGCAACAGCTTAACTTTGATGAAGACTCGGAAGACCTTGAGGTGATTGTTTTATCAGGGAATTATTATTGTTCAGAAGCAATATTGTCTCCTGATATTATGCGAAGAGCCCATAACAAGCTAAATTCTAATTTGCTTGCGGTTTCTATTCCTGCGCGTGGAAAAATATTTGCCATTGACGGTAATGTTGTCGAAGAAAGTTTTCATCGTTTTGTTTTGGCAAGTCTAAGACAATATTATAATTCAGATGCAACGCCTATTTCATCAGTCATCTGGAAAGTTGTTGATGGTAAAGTGGTTGGTTTTTTTGAAGGCACAGAATCTTTAGAAGATGCCATTGAAGATGAGGTCTTTGAATCATTTGAAGATGAAGATGAAAATATTGATGAAAAAACTGAAGCAGTTCAAGTCGATGGCGTAGTGGTCAATGAGGATGATGGTGATACTTTAAATCTGACCTTTATGGCAGATAACTGGGAAGTTTTGATCAGTACGGTTGAAACCGTTTCTCAAAGTATTGCTGAAAGATACAATGGTGAAGATGCTTTGTCTGGGCGTGTTAATATCATCATTATCTCAACGCCTTTGATCAAAGAGTATTCAAATGACATTGTAAATAGCATGAATGAACTCATTGAATTTTTAAATCAGCAGATGACGAATATTGGTCAAGGTCCATCAGAATCGAAACCATTCATCTTTAATTATGAATTGAGTTCTGAAATTTCAACAATAGAATAGGATAGTGATTGACAGGTGAATTTATTGTTCTTTCGGCAAAGACTTTATTTGATGGTTGGTTAATTTTTCAGATATAGCATTAACTTCTTCTTGTAGTTCCTTGTTTTTATTAGTTAACTCTATGTTATGTTGTTTCTCAATGATTAAATTATTCTTTAATTTAATGATGGCATTGGTGATTTTATCTAAACTAATATCTTCAAGATTGAAATTTGCAAATAAATCATCATCTGAATAAGCTGCAGAAATATTAAATAAACTAAAAAGTAGTAAAAGTGAAATGACCGTTTTTTTCATGTTAATTTCCTGCAGTAGATCAAAAAGCCATATTATATAATATGTTTAAGTATCGTGATAATAAATAGAATCACACTCAGATACTTATAGTCTAGTCTACAGATAGAAAGTTGTGGAGGAATTAATTTAAGGTAACACGCAATAAATAAACTACCCATATTGCGCAGAAATTTTGTTTATCTTTTTTTGTTACAAAAATAGGTGTGTAGTCGCTCTACATAACTATTTTTGTAGCAAAGAAGACGGACAAAAGGGCAAGTAAGATGGGTAGTTTATTTGTTGCGAGTTGCCTAAGTACGGAAAAACAAAGTTTTTAATTAACCAAAATATATTAATTATTTATTGTGGCCACGAATGAACGCAGATAAACAGGGATAATATTCAATGAGTATCTGTGTTCATCCATGGTTATAAAATATTTGTTACTTTGCCCAAACAGCAAAGTGTTCTAAATTTATAGGGAGTGGTAATGTACGGATTTAATAAAGAAGTTGCTGGAGATTTTGATGAAGTAATTGACAAAGTTGTTGAAGCTTTGAAAACGGAAGGCTTTGGAATTGTTTCAGAAATTGATGTCAAAACAACCCTTAAGAATAAAATTGATGTTGACCGCTTGCCCTATAAAATTTTAGGTGCTTGCAACCCAAAACTGGCTGATCAGGCAATTAATTTTGAACCTGATATTGGATTATTACTGCCATGCAATGTGGTTGTTAGACAAACTGATGATGGTAAAAATATTGTTTGTTTCATGGATCCACTTGCTGTACTAGGCTTGGTTAATAGAGAAGAAATAAAGCCGATGGCAGAAGATGTAAAGGGACGTTTGCAACGAGTCTGTGACGCATTGTAAAGGATGCTAAAGTGAATGAAGACGTTGATTTAAAAGTTGGCGAATTATTGCAACTGCAAATTTTGCCTGATGTTTCAGGCAAAAGATATCAATCCAAACTGATTGGTTGTCTTAAAGGGCGCAGCTTGATGATGTTGACGCCAAAAATTAATAATACTTATTTTCCATTAAAAGAAGGGCAGCAATGTCTGGCAAGAATGATGGTGGATTATACCTGTTTATGGATTTTCTTCAAAAATAGTGCAGGTTTGCAATTATCCTTATCATTATTTTCACGTGAAATACCCCAAAGACATTGTTAGCAGTGTGGTTAGAAAAGAGGCTAGGGTTGATGTCGCCTTGAAATCAACCATAAAAAATACCAAAAAATCACGAGAAGATGACAGTTCAATCGTTGGTTTTGTGAATGATTTGAATTTGTCGGGGTGTTGCCTGAAAGCTTCTGACGTTATTGGTAATCCAGGCGATACAGTAAGAGTGACAACGCGTATGTCTGTTGCGGGTGTGGAAGATTTTCTGGAGGTCTCTGGGGTCATCAGAAATGTCAAAGCGGAAAAAGATCCTGTAACGAGCGAATTAATTTACTTTCATGGTGTGGAATTTGCCGATCTACAACGCAGTCATTCACTGCTGCTTCATGGTTATTTATTTGAACAAGTGATTAATGAAAAGCGTTAAAGCTACCCGTTGCATATTGTTTTAATAGGCCTATTAATAAAGTTTGCATTGATAAATAGACCATTGAAGGAAGAATCACAAACCATAAAATAGCCAGCTTCTTTTCTAATTTGAATACAGTCGTGCATCCACAATAACTCACCCAACACGACCAAAAAGGAAATATAGACAAAATAACAAAAAGCCAATGATCAGAATTGGTCGCATCTCGGTAATGGCTATAAATTACCGTTTGTATTAAAAGACAAGCAATACTGGGCAATGTGATGACTAACTGGGAATAAATGTAGATGACTCTTGCAAGACGCTTGTCAGTTATTTTCTGTCCGCACCATTGCAAACGAATACGATACCACCAGCCACCCAAATACCAAGCAATTATGCCTGCAAATAAGCCAACGATAACTAGAAAAAACCAAAGATTTACCCAGCTTTCCATAATGTAGGGAGATAATATTTCCCAGCCAGGTCGAGCACGATTAAATTCTTCATTTAATAGGTGTTTGTCGATACGCCCTAGAGTGTGTGCGATTCCATATAAAAATGAGGCGATGACAATATATTTAGTCTGACTGGCTTGTTTTATATTTTTGAAAAAATCATCAGGCTTAACAAAAAGTGTCCAGGCATTGAAAATAAAAGAATTCACCAGTTACAATTCATAAGGTTCATCTTCTTCCTCGGGTTCTTCGGATTGAGTCAGTTTTCTCATGATATCAATAAAACGATTAGATAGAGTTTGGTATTCAGCCTTGTCTACTTCGCCCACACTATGAAGTGTTTTTTGAACGTCGGCTTTATTACGTTTGGACATGGTTTGAAATAGTCTTCGCTGGACAGTGTCAGGTTGTTTTGAGATGATTTTGGCTAAATCATGGCGATCAAAATTGGCAATGACTTTAAATAGTGTATGTCGATCTAAAAACTCAATGTCGCTGATCTGGTCAAATTGCAGACGTTTTTCTTTCTCACCAGGTTTTGTGGGTAGAAAGAAATCCTTGCCTTCTGATCTGACAACTTGCTCAAATTTATTTTTTCTAAAAATAACGCAATCATCATCTATTTTTCCATCTGCCAAGGTTTGCAAAATGTTTTCTTTTTCAATATCCAGTGTGCTTGATAATTGATCAAGATCCAATAAATCTTGTTCTGTTTGAAAGCCTTTGGAAGAGTCACCTATATTTTTACTGATTGCCTTCGCCTGATCCCTTAGACCATTTGGCTTGATTTTTACAACAGGGTTTTTTCTCGTGCCCTGAATGTCAATCAGTTTTATTTTTGCCATTTCTTTGAGTTGTGCTTCGATATGAAAGCGAGCGTCTCCTGTAATTAAATTGATTTGTTTGATGGCAATGTGCATAGGAACTTCTGATGATGAGTCATCACGAGCCTCGCGTTGATTTTGTCGCCCCTGGTTATTGGCGGCATAAGCCAGTAGTGTAAGTATATTGGCGTAAACCTCAATTGGACTACTAGGGTTGGACTCCTTAATGGCGCTTTCATTTAATTTTCTTAATCGTTTGATTAAAGAATGAATGGTTGCTCGTAGCATTGGATTTGCTTGTTTTAATAGCTTGTCCAGACTGTTTTTATCAATAACATAGAGTTCAGTGAAGCTAGTACAAGTAACGGTTGCACTTCGTGTTCCACCAAGAATAGGTGCCATTTCACCAAAACAACTGCCTGGCCCTAATTCATCTAAAATTATTTTTTTCCCGTCACGAAGCAAGGATATTTCAACTGATCCTGTTTTTATGATATACGCCAGCTTTCCTGCTCTACCTTCAGAAAATATGACTTCTCCAGCATAATACTCTTTATGCGTTGGCTGCATACGATTATTCCTAAATGTTATTCTAAATTCTCTACTATTATAGGTTATAGATAGAAATATCCTGTTTTTTTTGTCGATATTATCTTGATATAAATGTTATGCAGAAAAATTATTTTTATTGAATGATGTTGATGTTTCTGGTTAAGGTAATCTTTGAAATTGTTATGGCTCCTTATTTTGTCTATAAATAGGTTTAAAATAAATTTATATCACTATGATATATAAACATAATAGTTATGATTACATATTGAGTAATATGCATTATAAATACACTCTAAATTATTTTTTTGTATCGAAATATTTTTATTAACCAAAATAGATATTAATTATTTATTTGAACCACAGATAGACATAATGATACTGAATTATAATCCGTGTTTATCTGCATTCATCCATGGTTTTAAATTTGCTCCAAAGAGCATCATATTCTATATAAGATTATGTTAATTTTTCTACTTTTTGCTTCATGTGTCTTCATTTCCATAGCGATAATCTATTTTCTATACCAAAGAAAATATAACTTTTTTAATGCCATTAAAAATAGAGATATTCTAATCATTAAAAGATTTATTCAGCAAGGTATTAATATCAATTCAGTCAATAAAAATGGAAAAACACCTTTAGAATTGTCCATTGAAAAAAATGATATTGAATTGTTGAGGTATTTTTTAAAAAATGGGGCAGATGTTTATCAAAATAGTCAAGGTTATTCATTGTTTTTCAAAATGCTTGAGCAGAATCAAGTCGAAATAGTCAATACAATGATTGTCGGTGGTCATGATGTTAATTGGGTTGATAATAATGAGACTTGTGCCATTCAAATTGCAGTCATCAATGGTCACAGTGAATTGCTTCAGTTATTGATTGATCGAGGAGTAGATAGCCATTTATTAAATGCACAGAATCAATCCTTATTACATTTGGCCAGTATTCATCGGCGTCCAGTTGTTTGTAATCTTCTATTAAAAAATAAAATAGATATTAATCAACAGGATAATGATGGCAATACAGCATTACATCTTGCTGTGTTATCGGGAAAAAAAGAAGTTATTGCTGTTTTAATGAAGCACGAGGCAGAGTTGCATTGTGAAAATAAGCTAGGTGAGACGGCATTATGTCTGGCTGTGAAAAATGGAGACACTAAAGTCGTTCAATTTTTTCTAAAAAAAGGTGCTGCCAGCAATTGCTTGGATAGTGATAAAAAAACATTATTACATCATGCTGTGCTGGCAAAAAATATTGAATTGATACAGTTATTTTCAAAAAGCATTGTTGATATCAATGCTAAAGATAAGACAGGAGATACGGCACTTATTATAGCGGTTGATCAACAGCAATTGAAGTTAGCACGAGCATTGATTAGGCAACATGCTGACATTCATGTTCGTAATAAAATGAATAAAACTTTATTGCATCTGGCAGCAAAAAATGCAGATGGTGCAATGATTCAATGCTTACTCGATGCAGGTTGTCACGCAGATGTTAAAGTTGATAGCTATGGGGAAACTTTGTTACACGAAGCGGCAAGAGGCGGTGATATTGAAATAATGAAGCTTTTTTTACAACAACCCTGTGATCTCAATGCAAAAGCAGAAAATGGAATAACCGCTTTACAATTGGCTGTTCAAGCGGGGCATATTAAACTGGCTTTATTTTTAATTGATGAAAAGGCTGATGTTAATGTTGTCGAAATATCATCAGGTAATTCATTGATACATGATGCCATTAAATTAAATAACTTAACATTATTGGAAACTCTGATTCATCATGGTGGAAATTTAAATATTCAAAACCAAATGTTAGAAATGCCACTACATACAGCGGCACAATATAATAATCTGGATGCAGTCAAAATACTGTTGAGTCATCATGCAAATATTAATGCCCGAGCCAGTTATGGAATAACACCGCTACACAAAGCCATTCAGTCCAAGTGTTTAGAGCTAGTCGTGTTGTTGGTCGATAATCAGGCCAATATTCATGCTGAAGGTATTTTAAATGAAGCCATTAAAAGTGGGCAAACGGAAATATTGAGTTTGTTATTATCCAAAGGCATTGATGTTAATCAAAAAATAAATGGTGAGTCTCCTTTGAAAGCCGCTATTTTGCAAGGAAACCTAGACATCATAGAGTTACTTCTAAAATATAATGCCACAACGGAAGTTTTTGATAAAGAGGGTCGATCTTTGTTGCATGTTGCAATCTTGAATGGCTATTCAGATATTACAAAATGTTTAATTAATTATGGTGCTAATACAGATGTAACAACAGGTTATGGGGTTACATTGCTACATGAGGCCTGTAAAAGTGGCTTGATTGACATTGTTGAATTATTATTGGAGGGGGGTGCTGATCCCAATTTAAAAGCTGGGGGAGGGGTGGCTCCTATTCATGAAGCGACAAAAATAAATAACAGTGGCATTGTGAAAATGTTAATTAAGGCTGGTTCAGATGTTAACGTAAAAAATAAAAAGGATGAATCACTTTTATTCGATGCCGTTTCATCGGGGCATTATGATATCAGTCATTTATTACTGGAAAATGGGGCAAGGGTGAATGTGCAGGATATCAATAATAACACCCCATTACACATCGCCACTAGAGAGGGTTTTTTGGAGATTGCGAAAGATTTGATCTTTCATGGTGCAAATATTAATGCAGAGGCAAATTATCAGATGACTGCATTGCATGAAGCGGCTAAATCAGGTCAATTAGAGGTTGCAAAAATACTCATTAAACATCAAGCCAATCTTAATGCGACAGCAAAATTTGCTTTAACCCCACTTCATGAAGCGGCCAGTCAAGGGCATCGAAGCATTATTAACTTATTGGTTCAAAGTAATGCGGATATAAATTGTCGAAGTGAAGAAGGTGAGACGCCCATTATCGAAGCCGTAAAGGAGAAGCAATGGGATGCTGCAAATATGTTGATTCAACTGGGTTGCGATGTCAATGTAAAGGATAAAAAAGGCAACACAATACTACATCAAACAATTGATGATGGTGAACATTTATCGTTCTTCAAAAAATTGCTAATGGCTGGTGCTGATGTGGAGATTAATGATATTGATAAAGCCCCCTTATTTCATAAAGCGATAGAAAAAAAATATGTGGGATTAATTCGACTCTTGATGGAATACCCTATAAATTTGGATTCAACGGATATCTACCAGAGAACTCCAATTCATCGAGCAATTGAAATGATAAATGTTGCGTTGGTGAATGTTCTCATTCAACGTGGAGTCAATCTTGAATTTGAAAATATTGAAAAAATGACCCCAATATCAATGGCTGTTCGATATGGCGAAGCTGAAATGGTGGAATCATTAATAACCGCTGAAGTGAATATTAACCACCAGGATAAGCGTGGGAAAACGGCATTACATGAAGCGGTTGTAAAGCAAAATAAAGACATTGTTGGTCTGATTTTAGCCAATCATCCTGATCTCGAAATAACTTCACTTGATGGTAAAACAGCCCAAATGATGGCTGAAGAAGTTGATAACGAAGATTTACTGAATTTGTTTGAAAATAAAACCAGAGATTGAAATAAAAACAATAGAAAACCAAGTTGTTATTTTATTGGTTTGGTAAATATATATAATAATCAACAATATATTGAATTAAATTAATGTTAAAAATCAATGTTGTTTTTAACAATAATGCACTGTATATTCAGTCAATATGAACGAGTATCTAACATTAGCTTTTGCTTTTAATCTTGTTTAAAAAGCAATTTTATGCTAAAAATTATTACAGAAATTGAAATTAATAAGAAAATGATCGATTTTTTTAAACTGGAGAAAACAATGAAAAAAATATTTTTAACACTTGCTACTTGTGCTGTCTTTACTTTCAATGCAAATGTCTTTGCGGGCGATGCATCTGCTGGAAAAGCCAAAGCAGGCATGTGTTCTGCCTGTCATGGAGCTAATGGTATTAGTGCTAATCCAATGTGGCCAAACCTGAAAGGTCAAAAAGCAGCTTATGTTAGTAAGCAACTAAAAGCGTTTAAATCTGGAGCAAGAAAAGATCCTATGATGGCTGGTATTGTTGCTGCATTAAGTGATGCTGATATGGATAATTTAGGTGCTTATTTCGAAGGATTGTAAAAGCTGAAAGCCTGAGTTTAGTTTAAAACCACGTCAATTGACGTGGTTTTTTTATTAAATTATATTTAAGGTAACGCGCAATAAATAAACTATCCATATTGCGCAGAAGTTTTGTTTGTCTTTTTTGTTACAAAAATAGGCGTGTAGTCGCTCTACATAACTATTTTTGTGGCAAAGAAGACGGACAAAAGAGCC
>JABHHM010000493.1 GCA_018671575.1 Methylococcales bacterium
GCGCAGAAGTTTTGTTTGTCTTTTTTGTTACAAAAATAGGCGTGTAGTCGCTCTACATAACTATTTTTGTGGCAAAGAAGACGGACAAAAGAGCCAGTAAGATGGGTAGTTTATTTATTGCGAGTTACCTTACTCTATGTTATTTAAAATTGCTGTTGTATTTTTACGCTTATTATCTGTGACACCTTTGTCACTACTTTATGGTGTATCAACTTTGTTGGGCTGGTTGGTCTGGTTGATTCCTAATGGTTTTAAAAAAGTTGTTGCGGATAATATAAGAGCTTGTTTTTCTGCACAAACTAAAAAACAGCAAGATCAATTAATAAGACGAACTATTATTGAATCAATCATGTGTTTTTTAGAGATTGGTTTTATATATTTTAGAAGTAAAGAAGCTATCCTAAAAAAAATAGTAAAAGTATCAGGGTTCGATGATGCCATTAAAACGCATGAGTCAGGTCAAGCGGTTATTATTGCATCTCCCCATGTTGGTTCTTGGGAAATTTTAGGGGTGTTTTTAGGGCAGCATTTGCCCATTACTATTTTATACAAACAACCGAAAAATGAAAAGTTTGATCAATTAATTAAAACAGCTAGAACAAGAGCAGGATCAAATGTTGTTCCTATTGGTCCTAGTGGCTTGAGAATTTTGATGTCAACATTAAAAAAGAAAGGCGTGATTGGTATGTTGCCTGATCAGGTTCCAGGTGAAGATGCGGGTGTTTTTGCCGATTTTTATGGTGTTAAAGCCTATACTATGTTTTTAATGGGTAAGATGGCGTTAAAATCTAATGCTGAGATATTTTATGTGTTTGCCGAAAGACTGCCTTGGGGAAAAGGCTACCATATTCATTGTATCAAAGGTGATGAAGCCATAAAGTCGAAAGATCAGGTGGTGTCTGCAACGGCCAGTAACCAAGGTGTAGAACAATGTATTGATATTATTCCTGATCAATATCAATGGGGATATAAGCGATTTAAACGTAGACCAGAAGGTGCTGAAAGTATTTATTAATTTTTAATGGTTTCGGAAAAACAAAATTTGTTAATAATAGGTGTTTTTTATTTTCACCATGAAGTGCATGAAGATATTGAAGTTTTTTCTTCATTGCCTTCATGTGCTTCATGGTAAAAAAAATATACCATTCACAGAGTATTTGAATATTTGCCTGTCAGGGTATCATGTTCATAGGATGAATTGGGAGATATCCAGTTGATGAAGAAATCATATTATAAAAAAAATAAAACAAATCAATTCATCATTGGCCTTGTTTGTAGTTGTCTTTTTCTTTCGTTACCACTCCATGCAAAAAAACTTAAGCCAAAATCTGTGCCTGATTTAAGGGTTTTGATTGATGTATCAGGAAGTATGAAAAAAAATGACCCATCGAATCTTAGACGTTCTGCTTTAAAGTTACTTATTGGTTTAATGCCAGAAGGAGCCTATGCTGACGTTTGGGTTTTTGGTGGAAAAACAAGGCAATTAATTAAGCGATCAAAAGTAAATGCTGATTGGAAAAAGAGGGCGAAAAAAGTCATAACAGGTATCCATTCCAGAGGGCAGTTTACAGACATTGAAGCCATTTTAAATAGATCAACCAAACAATGGGGTGAAAAAAATAATAAATTTAACCGAAGCGTTATTTTGTTAACAGACGGTGTGGTTGATGTTTCAAAAATTAAAAGTGAGAGTGTTGGTTCCAGAGAGAGAGTGGTGCAGGAAGTGTTGCCTGCTTTGGTGAAAAAAGGTGTGACCATTCATACCGTTGCATTGTCAAAATATGCTGATCATGAACTTCTTAAAGGATTGGCTATCGGTAGTGATGGCTGGTATGAACGTGTTGATAGCGCTAAAGAATTACAACGTATTTTTTTGCATATGTTTGAAAAAGCGGCTCCGCCTGAAACCTTGCCAATGACCGATAATAAATTCCAGGTCGATTCATCCGTTAATGAGATTACTTTGCTAATTTTTCGTTCAAAAGATAAACCACCAGCACAAATTATTCAACCCGATGGCGTGACTTATGTTGAAGGTAAATTGCCCAAAACAATCAGTTGGCACAGGGAAAAAAATTATGACATGGTGACCATTAAAAGCCCAATGGAAGGTGAGTGGGGAATCATGGCAGAGATTGACCCAGACAATAGAGTCATGGTTGTGACTGATTTGAAATTGGTGACCACGGTGTTCTTAAATAATATCATTATGGGTGAGCAATTTGATATCGGAGCTCAAATTTTTGAAGGTGATGAGGTTCTTACCCGAAAAGAAATTCTGGATGTCATCAAAATGAATTTAGTGCAAGTTAATCCCGATAAAATTAAAAAAAAATGGGTATTACGTGATAATGGACGTGGAGGGGATATGTTCGCTGGAGATGGTATCTTTTCAACTCGGTTAGATGCTATAGCGTTAGATGGTTTACATGAATTTACAATTTTTGCCGATGGTCAAACGTTTAAACGCAAAGTTCGCCAAACAGTACAAGTGAGAATGCCAGTTATTACCACTGTTCAGCGAGCAAGCAAAGAGCAAGGAGGTGGTTATTATTTGGAAATTAAATCTCGTGAGCAAATAATGAAAGCAGCTACCATGAAAGTAACGGTAACATTGATTGATCCTAATGGTAAATGGCAACAATTAAAAGCGGATAAAGAAAACAACAATATTTGGGTCAAAAATATTGCTGGTTTGACCGAGAAAGGCGAATATCAAATTAATATATCAATCATTGGTAAAAGTATTTCAGGGAATCCTTTAAGTTTACGTTTAAAGCCTATTGTTGTCGATGGTGATCCTGATATGACTGTTAATGATACGGTGAAGCCAAAAATTGAAGAACCTAAAATAGTCAAAAAACAAAAAGTAAAAAAAGTCGAAGAAGAAAAAGAACCTGAAAAAGAGTCTGAATCAATGAGCTGGATTGGTTTTACTATTGCTGCAGTTGTCGTTAACCTTCTTTTAGTTATTGGGGGTATAGTTGGTTATCGAGCCTGGAAGAAAAATAGTGAAATGCCATTGTTGGATTTAGGGGATGAAGATGTTTAATAAGGAGTTGCTTTAAGTGATTGAAGTCAATTCAATAACATTTTTTCTGGTTTTGGAAATCGCATTTATATTGTTGATTTTAACCGTTATTCTATCTGTTTTAATGTTTAAAAAAAGAAGCAATCAGTTTAAAGCAATCCATGAGCTAATAGATAAGGTCAACAATAATAAAGCAGAACGCTTGAATACGCATTATACTTTTATGATTGAAAACTTCGGTTATAACGATGAAGACGCGACGGATACTGCAAAAGTTTTTGTGCGTCAAGAAATTGCCTTTAATAAACAATTGTTGCAGGTCTTAGCCAGTAATAACCCAAAAATGATGCCGTATATTGATAAATATATTTATAATTTATCAGATGTTTACCAAAAATTACCACCGCTACCTTCTCCAGAGCCTTCAGCTGAAGTTGCTCCTGTCGCTGAAAAAAAGCCTGTTGATAATTCAAAAATGTTGGGAAAAATTGAAGAATATAAGTCAAAAATTGCAGAAATAGAGAGCGAAAAAACCAAATTAAGTGATGAGTTGCAAGTAACAATGGATACCATGGGTAAAATGTTGTCCGAATATACAGAGTTGCAAGGTGAAAAACCTCTTGACTCAAGTTTAATAAAGAAAATGTTGGACTTCATTCATGGTCACAGTGAGGCTACAAGTTCAGCCTCTACGGCATCTTTGCTAGACGAAAAAAATAATGATGTGTCTACTGAATCTGAGGTTGATGATGAGTTAAGCGGTGATGATGACCTGATGTCAGAATTAATGGATGATTCAGATATTGATGATCTATTAAGTGGCTTGGATGACGAAGAGGATGATGAAGAACTGTCATTAACTGGTGATGATGACGATCCTGAGCCTGTTATGGAAGAAAATGACGATATATTGGATCAACTTGATGAAAGTAGTATTGATGATTTACTTGAAAATAACATGGAAAATGGAGTTGATGAAATGCTGAGTAATTCTGGAGCTATTGATGATATCATCAGTGAGTCTTTATTGGAGATGGATGATGATGATTTGTCCGATTTGATCGATGATGACTTGGCTTCTGGTGATGACGATGACTCATTATTTAAGGATGATGAGGATGTTGAGTTGGATGCATCAACCATTGCTGATTTGGTGGATTTAACTGAATCAGATTTTGAGGATGATGATAGATTTAGAGCGCTTTTGCTCTTTGGGCAAAGTAATGAATTATTTTCGAACCACAAAATGAACACTGATTTTCACTAATATAATTTATAATCCCAATACACATTTGGGACGATTCAAAAATAACCTTTACAATTTTCGAAGAGATTTTGTTCACAGGCAAGGCGCAAAAATAGGCGTATAGTCGAACTATACAACTATTTTTGCAACAAAAAAGGTGGGCAAAAAAATTGCTATGCCCTTTGGGTACAAGCAAGTCGGATGTTTGTTTATTGCACATCCCCTTAAATATTAAGCCGCTTTTCGATATTCCTGAAGATTGACTATTGTGGCAGCAGGTATTAAAGCTTCTATTAAATTGTCTTCAAGTTCAAATCTAGCCGCCAATGTTTCGCCTAATTTCGACAAGTCGGTATTAAGGTCTTCGCTGGAGTGGCTGTTTGTTTCTTCGTATTTGTCATTAAAGTCAAGAATAGTTTCGGTGGTGAAAGCTACTTTTAAATAAATGCTTGAAATGGATTTTAATACGTCGTTTCTACGTTCTTCTTCTTTCATGATTCGGTCAAATATTTCAAAATGTCCTAAGGCAATGTAATCAATTAAAATTTGGCAAAATTCGGATAAAATATTATTTTCACTTGATTGGTCTGTTTGTATTAAAGGGTCTGGACCTAATTCTGCAATTTCACAAAGAGAAACCAAAAGTTCCTGCCGCTCATTGAGTAACTCGTTAATCATGTCGCGCGTTCCGTTTCTTCTTTCTTCAAATTTCACTAGCATGAGACACCTCGAATTTATTTTTAATTAATTTTTATTATTTTGAACCAGTTATCATAAATTTAAAAAAGTTTTTATACGTTTTCTGTATGAGCTAACTATACAGGTAGATGAGTCCTCATTTAAATCCGATAAATGCCTATTTTGTATTGGTAAATATACTCATGAGTTATAAGGTTAAGTGGTGGTGGTAAGAAATAAATATATATAAA
>JABHHM010000185.1 GCA_018671575.1 Methylococcales bacterium
ACTTTTTAAAGTTGAAAAAGAGGCATTAGTACAAGCGCACAATCAAACCATTAACAGTTGTATTTCTTGTCATAAGACAACTTGTTTAGGTCCGATTCCAAAAATTAAAAAACTGCTAATTCAATAATTTGAAAAGAGAAATATTAATCAGTTATGTGAAAAACATTATTTATCAAGATATTGTTCCACGACACCACATTAGGAACAGTGAAGTTTTAGAGCGTCTATTTTATTATTTAATTTCCAATATAACAGGCATTTTAAATTATACTCAGCTGGCAAAAACTTTTGAAGTCAGCGATAAAACAATCAAAGAATATATTGGTTATTTTGAAGATGTTTTTATGCTGAAAAAAATTGATAAGTTTCATACCAAAGAAAAAGTACAAATTAAATCATCAAAAAAAATATTTTCACTGGATAATGGTTTATTACAAATTTCAATAAAACACTCCAAAAACTCAGGTATTTTACTGGAAAACTTGACTTATATTTTTTTAAATCAGCAGTATAAAAAAATCAATTATTACCGCGAAAAATATGAAATTGATTTCATTTGTCAGGATGATTCATTTTCAGGATATCGCTTGATCCAAGTTTCTTATGATATCAGTCATGAAAAAACGAGAAAGCGTGAAATAAATTCATTCAAGTATTTTGATTTGGGAAAGGCAAACAAAAAACAAATCATTACACTGGATACCAATGAAATAATTAACGATATTGAGGTTAAAAGTTTTGACCAATTGATTTGGGCTAAATGACTGAATAGATTCAACTTAAAAACAATTCAAAAAATCAATATTCTGTTGCTGATATCGAATCACTTTTAAGCAAGAGCTGGATAAATAATGCCGTAACTCTGTCACATTGTCATCAACATTAAAGCCTTGCTGTGGTTTGGCTTCATTGGCAATCCAACCCAGCAGTTTCATGCCAGATTGAATGATCGCTTGCTCTGTCAAAATGGCATGATTAATACAGCCCAATTGTAATCCAACCACTAAAATAACGGGTAATTGCAATTTTACTGCCATATCACACACTGTTTCATGATCATTAACAGGCACTTTCCAACCACCCACTGCTTCAACTAGGGTCACATCTGCCTGCTGTTGTACTGCTTGGTAATATTGCTGAATTTTTTGCAATGAAATTTGTTGATTAACTTGTTTTGACGCAATAGATGGAGCAATCGGTGGATGAAAAAGATAAGGATTGACTTGTTGATATGGCAATTCAACATTGGAAGCATCAATCAATTGTTGCGCATCTTCATTTTGCCAACCTTCTGAGGTTTGAATCGCACCAGAAGCAATTGGTTTCATGCCAGCAACACGCAAGCCTTGTTGCACAAAATAATTGATCATCTGCACGGAAACAAACGTTTTTCCAACATCGGTATCTGTACCCGTGACAAAAAAGCCAGGAATCATCAATTAACCCGCTTGTTGAACAATGGGTATGCCCTTAAAATCATCATCTTTGACCTGCTGTAATTTATTATCGGAAATCCAGGCATGCCCGTAAACAACTTCATAAGTCAGTGGCAAATGAGC
Source organism: Methylococcales bacterium (assembly GCA_018671575.1). Classification (GTDB taxonomy): domain Bacteria; phylum Pseudomonadota; class Gammaproteobacteria; order JABHGC01; family JABHGC01; genus JABHHM01. The sequence continues at coordinate 1,560 of JABHHM010000185.1, forward strand.
ATCTTGTTGAAAATTTTCCTCATATATTTTTTGTAACTTAGCTATTTTTGCTTTGCCCATCAAACCCTTTTGCCTTGAATTTTTTAGTGATTGTGCGCCAATCACTTTTAAATCTTTCATCACATCTATAACGGACTGATAAGTTAAAGTCATCCATTCAACATCCATCACGGGGTCAGCAAAATTTTCGGCAAGTAGCACATCACCAATATCATGCATATCTTCAAAATTATTAACATGTACATGCTCATCAATTTGTTGCCAGCTTATTTTCAATTCTTTCAAGCTATCAGAACCCAACGTGCTGAACATCAACAAACCACCTGGTTTTAACACACGATAAATTTCTTTAAATAGTTGCTGATAACTTTGACACCATTGAAAAGTCATGTTGGAAAAAACTACATCACAACAATGATCACTTAAAGGCAAAAACTCTGCATCAGCACACAACTCATTGATGTTAGAAAGCCATGGCTTTTTGTGTTTGACAATATCTAACATGGCATCCGAAATATCAATCGCGAGCACCTTGGATTTTTTATATTTTTTAGCCAATGCCAGTGTACTGATACCTGTCCCAGCCCCGATATCAAGAATGAGTTTTGGGTCGATTTTCATGTATTGCATTCTTTCGAGTAATCGTTGCTCTACTTCTTGTTGTAACAAAGCATTTTTTTCATAATGGGATGCGGAGCGGTTGAATGCCGTTCTCACATTGGTTTTAAGGGTTGTTGATGACATCTTTAAGTCTGATTAATCATATTCACAACCTCATCGGTATGTGAAATAAAAGGAACATGCACTGCTTTTTTAATAATTTCTATTCGAGCATTTTTTAGTTTCGATAAATAGTTAGAAATTCGAACAGGTACCAACGTATCATACTCCCCCAATATCCATAAACTAGGGCAGCTCATCGACTCAAGCTGTTTTCTTAGATCATCCGTTTGTAAAATAATTAAACCCGCATCCAAAACATCTTTAGAGGGATAGGCGCACTGAAAAGAAATTTCTCTTAATTGTTTTAACAATAATCTATTGGTATCAGAAGCTTTTACCTGAATACCAATAAAACGATCCAAAGTATCTTTTACATTTTTTTCTAAAGAGTAGATAAACAATTTCATGACGTTGACTGGCATTGCACATTCCCAGTCATGACACTGAGTAAATTTTGGTGTTCCAGCAATACTAATCAAGCGGTCAACCAATTGTGGAAAATTGACCGCTATTTTTATGGCAACCATAGCTCCCATTGACCAACCAATTAAAGTTGAATTAGCGGGAATAATGGATGCCACCTGTTGTGCTATGTCATTCAACGTAAAACGGTCCGAAGCCACTTTAGAGCTTTCTCCATGACCAGGTAAATCAATCGCATAAACACAGTGATTCAAAACTAATTGTTTTTCCAGTTCTGCCCAAATGCCTTTGTGCATTCCCCAACCATGAATCAATACAATGACTTTTCCATGACCTTTTTTTGTGTAAGATATTTTGTTCATTAATGAGTAGAGATTATTTATATTTTAATAACTTTATCCAATGCCTCTAATAATTTTTCGACATGGTGAAGTTGGTGATTGGCAGAAAAAGTAATTCGTAATCTAGCTGTTTTTTTAGGAACCGTTGGGGGTCTAATGGCAGTAACCCAAAAACCTTTATTTTTTAATTCTTGGCTAATATTAATAGCCTTTGATGAATCGCCAATCATCAACGGCTGAATGGCTGTCATCGAATTTGTAATGGGTAAATTTAATTGTGCAGCACCTTTTCTAAACGTTTTCACCAGTAAATTCAAATGCTCTCTGCGCCAACTTTCTTGTTCAACAATTTCAAGACTTTTTAAAGTTGCATAAGCCAATGCGGCGGGAGGTGCTGTCGTATAAATATAACTTCTGGCATTTTGTATCAAGGTTTCAATCAATTCATGACTGCCCGCCACAAAAGCACCAAAAGTACCCCATGCTTTACCAAACGTCGCCATATAGACCGTCACATCCTGAGTATTAATCTGCTGTTGCTGTAAACTACCACGCCCTGTTTTTCCACACACACCAAAACCATGGGCATCATCCACCATGACCCAGGCATTGTATTGTTGAGCTTGTTCAATAATTGCTTCAATCGGTGCCAAATCACCATCCATACTAAAAATAGAATCCGTCGCAATCAGTTTTCTTGAGTCTAACTCACAACGCTCCAGCTGTCGTATTAACGAATTCATATCAAGGTGTTGGTAACGACTCAAACTGGCTTTAGACAATAACGCAGCATCAATAATAGAGGCATGATTTAATCGGTCTTCAATGATACTTTCATTTTTTTCCAACAAACTGGTTACAATAGCCAAATTTGCCATGTATCCCGTTGAAAACAGCAATACGCGAGGAAAACCTGTGAATTCTGCTAGGGATTCCTCCAAACGTTGATGAATTTGATGATAACCTGTGACTAGATGTGCGCTACCAGACCCAGCACCATAAAGTTCACAGCCTTCTTTATAAGCCGTGATGATAGCAGGATGACTCGCCAGCCCCAAATAATCATTACTACAAAATGAAATATATTTTTTATGATCAATCTCTATCTCAACATTTTGTTTGCCATTCAATGCAAAACGTTGCCGATAGAGTTGATTTTGCTGTTTTTCAATCAACTCTGCTTGTAATGAGCCAATAAAACATCGTGGCATGACAGGTGGTTGTAACATTAATGAGTTTGAATAAAATTGATGCCTAATTTATTAAATAATTGTTGATCTCTGGAAACATCAGGATTAGGAGTCGTTAATAATTTTTCTCCATAAAAAACTGAATTTGCCCCCGCAAAATAACACAATGCCTGCATCTCATCATTCATGTCTGCTCGGCCAGCAGACAATCTAACAGTAGAAGCGGGCATTAATATTCTTGCCACGGCGACAGTCCGTATAAAATCAAAAGATTCTAGATCTTCCGCATTTTCCAATGGTGTTCCTTTAACTTTGACCAATAAATTAATCGGCACACTTTCTGGATGTGTTGCCATATTAGCCAGTGTCATCAATAAGCCAGCACGGTCATTGATATCTTCACCCATTCCCACAATACCACCACAACACACATTAATACCTGCATCTCGAATATTATCTAGGGTTTTTAAACGATCCTCATAGGTTCTGGTGGTAATAACTTTTTCATAAAATTCAACCGATGTATCTATATTGTGATTATAATAATCCAGTCCCGCTGCTTTCAATTGTTTGGCTTGCTCCGCTTTAACCATACCTAAAGTCACACATGTTTCTAAACCGATGGCTTTAATTTCTTTAATCACCGTTTCAATATAATTTAAATCACGATCACGTAATTCTCTCCAAGCAGCTCCCATACAAAATCGGCTAGAGCCATTTTTCTTAGCAAACTTTGCAGCAGCAACGACCTCTTCCACAGCCATCAATTTTTCTTTTTCCAAATCTGTTTCATGACGTGCACTTTGTGGACAATATGAACAATCTTCTGGGCAGGCACCTGTTTTAATATTTAGTAAGGTACTGATCTGAACATCGTTGGGCTTAAAAAATTGACGATGTAGACTATGTGCCTGAAATAATAAATCATTAAAAGGCCGTTGAAATAATGATAAAATCTCAGTCTTATCCCAATCATGCCTGATTTTAGCTGGCTGGGACAATTGTGTGTTTTTGCTCATTTTATATCCTTGGTGGAAAATGATTAGTTTACTGTCTAAATTAATGAATCAAATAATCCCATATAGTTGTGTGTTATGCCATCAAAAATCCAATAATAATTTTGATTTATGTCATCAATGCGAACATCAGATGGCAATTAATAGACAAGCATGTCAATGTTGTGCAATCCCCATTGAGGGGACGGCCTTAGTCTGCGGAAAATGCCAACAGCATCCGCCTTTTTTTCAACAGAGCTTTATCCCTTTTATTTATCAGGATCCAATCAGGCATTTAATTTTACAACTAAAATTTCATGAAAAACTCTATGCGGCTAAAATTTTGGGTCATCTGCTGGCAACCCAAATCAAACAAAATAACAAAGCCTTACCTGAACTGATAATTCCTGTACCGCTACACCCAACTCGACAAAAACAAAGGGGCTTTAACCAAACCATTGAAATTTCACGTTTTTTATCTCATAAACTCAACATTCAAATGGATAACTCAATCATCATCAAAGAGATTCATACCCAACCACAAATTGATTTAAGCAGAATTGAGCGAGAGAAAAATTTAGCCAATGTTTTTTCTGTTAAAAAAACACCTGTAGCTCAACATATCGCCATTGTTGATGACGTAGTTACCACAGGACATACGGTGAATCAAATTGCAAAATTATTACAATCAACTGGTGTGGAAAAGATTGATGTTTGGGCAATTGCTCGAACAGTGACATAAAAATATATTGTAATTTATAAAAACCCTGATATTATTTAGAGAACAGATAGAAAACTTTAAACTTAAAAAAATAGCAATTACTCTGCATATTTAGAGTCTTACCCGAGTTTAAAGTATTTTCACACGAAAAATGTGAGCATATATCAATGTGTGATCATTTGAGTACAAAAATAATGAAGAAATCGGGTAAAAAATGAATGCGCTGAGCAATTACACAAGGATATTGAATAATGCCAATAATTACCCAATACGTTGTCGAAAAAAATGGAGTTAACTTGAAAACGTTTACCAATAAAAAAGACGCTGACGCTTATGATAAAATGCTGGAAATTGCAGAACAAATGGAAACTTATTTACTAAACTCAGACATTGAACTCAAAGAAAAGACCCGAGAAGACATTGCTTTTTTAATGGTTGAACAAAAAGAAGACGTGATTCTGTTGTTAAAAGGCTCCAAAAAGATAGTCAAAAAATCCATTGAAAAAATGGATACAAAAAATGACACCTTGGTTTCTATTTCACCAAAACAGGTAAAAGCAGCTTAGGGGATGCGCAATAAATAAACATCCAACTTGCTTGTACCCAAAGGGCATAGCAATTTTTTTGTCCATCTTTTTTGTTGCAAAAATAGTTGTGTAGTTCGACTACACGCCTATTTTTGCGCCTCAAAGGCAAACAAAAATCCTGCGCAATTTGGACATTTATTTATTTCGCTTCCCCTTAGCTTTATGCTGATTGCTGCAATAGCTTTTCTATCACGTCATGGGTTTCTGGTCGGACATTTCGCCATAAATAAAAAGCTTCAGCAGCTTGTTCGACTAACATTCCCAAGCCATCAAATACCTGCTTTGCTCCATTATCAAGACACCATTGATTAAAAGGAGTGTTGATTTTGCTGTACATTAAATCATAAGCAACCGTCTCATTTGTAATGGTTGATGCTGGAATAGCAGGAATTTGTTTGTTTAAACTAGACGCGGTGGCATTAATAATAATATCAAAGCTTTGATGTTCTAATTCATCAAAACCACAAGCATTCAACCGACCAAATGATTCAAAAATTCTGGCCAGTTGATGGGCTTTTGAAACGGTTCTATTGGCAATAATAAGCAATGCTGGCTCTGCATCCAGTAATGGCTTAATAATGCCTCTTGCCGCACCTCCTGCACCCAACAATAAAATATTTTTTTGTTTTATTTGCAAATGATAATTTTTCATCAAATCATTTAACAAACCAATACCATCTGTATTGTCTCCCAGTAAACGACCATCACGCTGAGGAATAATAGTATTCACCGCACCAGCCAGTTCTGCACGTTGTGTTTTTTTATCAACCAAATTCCAGGCATCTTCTTTAAACGGAACAGTCACATTCAAGCCTTTACCTTGTTGATTCATAAAAAAGTCATCAACCATCTTTTTAAAATCATTCTTTTCAGCCAAAATAGTTTTATAACTCAATGATTGACCTGTTTGTTTGGCAAAATATTGATGAATATCTGGTGATTTACTGTGACTGATTGGATTTCCGATAACGGCATAGTGGTCAATCGACATAATGTTTATTTATCCTCAAAAAATACGATGAATTTTTTAATCTGAAAGTGTATTATCTGATTTTAGGGACGTGCACGAAATTTTCGTCACGCCACTTAAGGGGAGGCGAAATAAATAAATATCCAAATTGCGCAGGATTTTTATTCGCCTTTGAGGCGCAAAAATAGGCGTATAGTCGAACTATACAACTATTTTTGCAACAAAAAAGGTGGACAAAAAAATTGCTATGCCCTTTGGGTACAAGCAAGTTGGATGTTTATTTATTGTGCATCCCCTAAGTATGCTCTATTTTAAAATCAAATAAAAATAAACCATGAAAATAATTATTCTAGGTGCAGGTCAAGTCGGATCGACTGTTGCCACAAATTTGGTCAAAGAAGATAATGACATTACGATTGTTGATCATAATGCTGATTTAATTCATGACCTACAAGATCGAATGGATATTAATACCATTCATGGTTATGCCTCACACCCTTCCATACTGGAAAAAGCAGGTGCTGAAGATGCAGACATGGTTATCGCTGTCACCAATAGCGATGAAACCAACATGGTTGCCTGTCAAATTGCCCATACTTTATTTCATACTCCCACCAAAATTGCACGAGTCAGATCCGTTGAATATCTAAAATATCGGTCAATTTTTTGTCAAGAAGCTTTGCCCATTGACGTGCTAATTAGCCCAGAACAAATTGTTACCGACTATGTGCAACGTCTAATAGAACATCCTGGTGCATTACAAGTGCTGGATTTTGCGGATGGTCGCATACGACTGGCTACTGTCAGGGCTTATTATGGAGGCCCATTGGTAGGTCACGAATTACAAGAACTTTATGATCACTTACCACACATACAAGCCCGTGTTGCCGCTATTTTTAGAAAAGGCAAAGCCATTATTCCTAAAGGCACTACCATCATCGAAGCAGAAGATGAGGTCTTTTTTGTCGCAACCAAACACAATATCAGGGCAATGATCAGCGAACTACGTCGCATTGATAGACCTTACAAACGAATTATACTTGCAGGTGGTGGCAATATTGGTACTCGACTGGCTCTGGCACTCGAAGATAAATATCAAGTCAAAATTATTGAACGTAATACAAAAAAAGCCCATGAAGTCTCTGAACTATTGAATAAATCACTGGTGTTATTAGGAGATGCGGCAGATGAAGATTTATTATTGGAAGAAAATATAGAAAATACTGATATTTTTTGCTCCTTAACCAATGATGATGAAGCCAATATTTTATCCGCTATGCTGGCTAAAAATTTAGGCGCCAGAAAAGCCATGTCATTGATCAATAGAGCATCTTATGTTGACTTAGTACAAAGCGGCACCATCGATATTGCAATTTCACCTCAACAAGCCACCATCGGTAGCATTTTAGCTCATGTCAGACGTGGTGATGTGGTCATGGTTCACTCTTTAAGACTGGGTATTGCAGAAGCCATTGAAGCGATTGCACATGGTGACAGCACGTCTTCACAAGTCATTGGAAAAACCATTGAAGAAATAGAATTACCTGCTGGCACAACCATTGGTGCCATTGCTAGAGATGATGAGGTGTTAATGGCTCATCATGATACCGTCATTCAACCTGAAGATCATGTAATTTTATTCTTAGTTGATAAACAAAAAATTCCTGAAGTAGAAAAACTGTTTCAGGTTGGCATTACATTCATGTAACCATAGATTAAAACCATGCAAAAAAACGTCATACAAAGAATTCTTGGTCTGCTACTCATGATCTTTAGCTTAACCATGTTGCCACCCATTGTCATTTCACTCATTTATCAGGATGGTGCCATCAAAGCCTTTGCTTTGGGGTTTTTCATCATTCTTTTCTCGGGACTTTTTTTCTGGTTACCCGTCAAACACATACGCAAAGAATTAAGACTGGCGGATGGTTTTATTGTGGTTGTGATGTTTTGGTTTGTACTGGGATTAACAGGTTCATTTCCATTTATGTTTGCCGACAACCCTCACATGTCATTCACTGATTCTGTATTTGAATCAATTTCTGGCTTAACCACCACTGGGGGAACGGTCATCATTGGCATTGATCAATTACCTGAATCCATTCAATTTTATAGGCAACAATTACAATGGCTAGGTGGAATGGGGATTATCGTTTTAGCCGTCGCGGTATTACCCATGCTTGGTGTCGGTGGTATGCAACTTTATAAAGCTGAAACTCCTGGCCCTATGAAAGACAGCAAGCTAACGCCCAGAATTACCGAAACGGCCAAGGCATTATGGTATATCTATTTGGGTTTAACCGTTGCTTGTGCGCTCTCCTATTTTCTGGCAGGTATGACTTTATTCGATGCCATATGCCATGCTTTTTCGACGGTTGCCATTGGTGGTTTTTCAACACATGATGCCAGTATTGGCTATTTTAACAGCACCAGCATTGAAATGATTGCTGTTGTATTCATGCTGGTTTCTGGTATTAATTTTGCGCTACATTTTGTAGCGGTCAGACAATTGAGTTTTAAAACGTATCTGGCTGATTCCGAATTTAAACTTTACATCACCATATTGGTTTCAGTTGCTGTCATTGTCAGCACGGTCTTATATACCACCGAAACTATCTCAGATGCTGAGTCAGCCATTGTTAAAGGTATATTTCAAGCCGTTTCAATTGGTACAACAACTGGCTTTACCACGGCTGAATATTATAACTGGCCTGGCTTTATTTCTATTCTATTGCTCATGGCAAGCTTTATAGGAGGCTGTGCTGGCTCTACAGGCGGTGGTATAAAAGTGATTCGCTTTTTATTGTTAATTAAACAAGGCTTAAGAGAAATTACACGACTCATTCACCCAAATGTCATCATTCCCATTACGGTTGGCAATAAAACTTTATCTCACCGAGTGATTGATGCTGTCTGGGGGTTTTTTGCCCTCTATGTCGGCACATTTGTTATTATGTATTTAGCCATTGCTTTAACAGGACTAGACCTAATCACTGCTTTTTCATCCGTTGTTGCTTGTATGAACAACCTCGGCCCTGGACTTGGCGAAGTGGGTTCTAACTATGCAAAAATTGGTGATCCTGCCAAATGGATTTTATGTGTTGCCATGTTACTTGGACGACTAGAAATATTTACTTTATTGGTCATACTCAGTCCCGCATTTTGGAAACGTTAAGGTAACGGGCAATAAATAAACTACCCATATTGCGCAGAAATTTTGTTTGTCTTTTTTGTTATAAAAATAGGCGTGTAGTCGTTCTACATAACTATTTTTGTGGCAAAGAAGACAGACAAAATAGCAAGTAAGATGGGTAGTTTATTTATTGCGAGTTGCCTAAGGTAACACGCAACAAATAAACTACCCATATTGCGCAGAATTTTTGTTCGTCTTCTTTGCCATAAAAATAGGCGTGTAGTCATTCTACTCAACTGTTTTTGTGGTAAAGGAGGCGGACAAAAAGGCCAGTAAGATGGGTAGTTTATTTATTGCGAGTTGCCTAAAGCAAGATTTTTAGTGCAATTTTGATGAGTAATGAAATAACGCCAATTGACAAGGCAATTGATAAACCAACCATCCATCGAGTCAGCTTCATCTCTACGGTTATTTTGGCTAATTGCTCTTCTACCTTTTGAACATCTTGCTTGGTGGCAAGCTGAGTATCTAGAATTTCTGACAAAGATACTTTTTGAGCTTCTGCCATGGCTTCCGCAAGCTCTTGACTGGCTCCTGCATCCGTTAGTTTTTTGCTGTATTGAAGTGTATCGAATGTAATTGTTGTCATAAGTTAAAGCATAGTTCTTGTCTGGAATATTTGTCAATGTTTTGTGTTCTTTCTTATCATCAAATTAATCTGATTCTCAATTTGTTTTTTAAAATTAAGAAAATGATAAGCTTGTACAGCATTATCATTATATTTTGGAAAAAAACTATCGGGTAAATCAGCCCCTGAAAAATAAATGGACATTTCCAATGTACCGTCTGAATGATCAATTATGTGTTTTGCAACCGTCGTAAACAATCCTTCACTTAATTTTGTAGAAGTAAAATTACACTGATTAATATTGATCACCCATTTTAATTCGCCATCTTCTTTATAAAAATGTGATAATTTAATATTAAACAATTTAGCTGCATATTTATTCACTGGGGTTGATTTTTCATGGGCTTCAATCTGTCCATGATAATTTTTAGACAATTGATAAAAATGAAATGATACCTTTTTTCTAACCTTATTCGACATACATGATTCTATATATTGTTTGTAATGTAGTAACATCTCTATAGAATTTGCATTATTTATTTTACAATAAATGAGCGTCCCAAGCTCATCTAAAATATATAAATCAGTACGAATATCTCGTAAATGTACAAAAAACTGAATTCGATCAGCCTTATTCATTTGATGAATAATATCCAGTGGTGTTTCTGTCAATGAACGGCTATTGATTTTTGTCTCATAAAATTGAGCATGAGGAGCTTCCAACAAACCGAGTAATTGATCAAAAGACCTGATACTCAAATATTGATAAGCTACCTTGTCTTTCTTTTCAGTCGTTTTAATCACATAATAAATATTTTCTGCTTCAATCACATATTGGCTCAATGGTTTTTTACTGAACCATTTCAAAACATCACCAAAAAATATTTCCACTTGTTGCGTCAAAGAGGTGGCATTAGAGCTTGAATAACAATGAGATTTAACATTGGGAGGAATGGTTGAATGCATTGGCAATAAATTTAAATAGTTGATCAAACACTCCAATACACACACTCCCCCCTTAAAAGAGAAAGTATAAACTTGCTTCCATGAAGTCTTAACGACTTGCTCAACTTGTTGAATCATTTCTTGAAACAAACCAAACCGCTTAACTCTGTTATAACGAACCAGCTTATCCAAATCATGAATGGCGTCAAACCCTGGATTTATAAAAACTTCTGAACTCGTGATAAGCCGATCTTTTTCAAGATCTTCAATGGTTGATTTAAAACGTGTTTTTTTATTAAAAAAGTGCTGAATGCCTTTAATGATTGCCAATAATTCACGATTCAACATCATGTCATCTTGTACATTTAAATTAAAGCTGGTGCCTTCAACCAATATATTATTCAGGTAAGCCCAAGCAATTAATTCCAACAAACTGACTGATTCTTTCAATGAAGTTGATTGCATCTGGTTGGTGGTTGACTTACCTTGAAATAAATACCATTTTTTATCAACCAGTTGAAATGACAAATGACTTTCTGACAAATCATTGTAAATTCCTCGATTGAGAATTTCTATTTTGCCTCGCTCTGATGACAATGCCACATAGAGTTTTCGACCAAGAATATTCAAATCCTGCTGATTGATTCGAGAGCCTTTGGCATATTGCCGAGTAAAATCACTCAATCGCGAATAACTTTGATTGAGTGCAAGCCCTAGTGTTTTATGTTCTGTCAAAACCTTACCAATTTTCCATTGGTTACGATCATCTAGCATTTGAACTAACTGGGGCTGCCAATGCCATTGCTCAATCAATTCTTCTAATTTTTCTAATTGCCATTGTGACCCATTAAAATATTTTTTCTGGCTGAGTTTTTTATTAACTTTGGTATAAAAACACTGGCGAATCAGCAATTGTCGCTGTTCATCTGCTTGACACTCATCAATATATTGTTCTAATTTTTCTAATAACATTAAATAAGGGTCAAGCTTTAAGAGATCAGATTCCCCCTCATAAACTCGTTTCTTAAAAGTGACACTCAACCATTCTGAATTTGGATAATCATGGGCATAAGCTTCAATAAGAGATATTTTTAACAACGATTTATAGGGCGAACTTAATGCTTTATTCAATTGCCAAACGGTTGCACCAAAAAACTCTTCTATCGGCATTGACTCTAAACCACCTAAATCGATGGTTTCATCCAAATTAATTTGCCTGTTTTTTTCCAATTTTAGAATATAATTGGAATAATTTTTTTCCTCATCAGGTGGCACCAACCACCAAAGAGGATAACACCCAGCGATGTATAAATTAGTACGATAAAATTCATCCAGTAATAATAAATGCTGTGCACTTCCACTACTTTCTGATGAAAGCTCTGTGGTTTCACCGACCTTAAACTTTTCAGCATTCATCATAAAAAAATGAACTTCTAATTTAATAGAATCAGCCCATTCTTCTATTGCGGTTGCTTTTTTTTGCAATGCATCAATTTCGACTTGTCTCAGCTGAGGGCAATGGCAACACCAAATATCTAGGTCACTGTCCATTGATTGTGCAATACTGCCGCTACTCCCCATCAATAAAAGAGTATGAATATCCTGCTTTTTAACCGTTGGTCTTTTATAATTGAATAAGCGATTCAGTTGTTTAGCTGCTTTAAAGGTTGTATTTTCAGGTACATAACCAAATACACCAGAAGGACTTTCATCATCAATATAGCCAGGTAGCCTTTGATTATTAACATGAAATAATAAAGGAAGCACTTGTAAAAAAAGTTGCTGCTTAGGCTTTAATAACTCCTGCACCTGAGTCAATCTTTTTTGATTGATTTCAAAAAATAATTGTTTGGTATTATTGGGATTATGATCACTGTTATTATTCATAATTTTAGCGTAAATTAGTCATCATCCAGAGGCAACCATTTTTTTAACAATGCCTGAAATGCTTTATTGTCTATAGGCTTAGCCATATAGTCACTCATCCCTGAATTGATACATTTTTCTTTATCTCCCTCTAAAGAATTGGCGGTTAAGGCAATGATTGGAATTTCTTTATTTCCTGCTTCTTCAAGACGAATCGCCTGAGTTGCCTTATAACCATCTAATTCAGGCATTTGGCAATCCATTAAAATCAGGTCAAAATGAGATTTTCTCCAGGCATCCAGCGCCTCGACTCCATTGTTAGTCATGCTAACTTTAACAGGGAGTGGTTTCAAAAATGATTCGAGTAATTTTCTATTAATGGCATTGTCTTCAGCCACTAAAATATGGAGTAAAGAGTCAGCACGTTGTTTTATTTTTTGCTGTTTCTGTTTCTGTTTCTGCTTCTTTTGCTTTAATTTTATCTGAGATTTTGACTCACCAGATACAGCTTTAACATTACCATAATCTAACTGATTAATTGCATTAAACAAGGCTTGCTTACGAATGGGTTTGTTCAGATAAATATCTAAACCAGGCTGTTTCTCGTGTTGTTTTTCACTGTCAATATTAGAACTCAGCATGATAATTTTAGGCTGACCATAATCATCTGATTGTAAAACTGCATCAATGAATGCCATACCATCCATATTAGGCATCAACCAATCTAATAAAATAATATCAAAAGGTTGATTTGATGATTGTGCATTTTTTAACTGGGTCAGTCCATCTTTTGCACTCAATGCTGTTTGTTGAGGAAACCCCCAAGTTGAGACATAACATTTTAATAACTTTAAATTGATCTCATTGTCGTCAACAATTAATAAACGTGGCTCTGATTTTTCAATGATATTCAAATCAACATCTCTGGATTTATCAACTTCCATTATCAAGGAAATCCAAAAAGTACTGCCTTGTTTCTCAACCGACTCAACACCTATCTCACCGTCCATTAATGTCAGGTATTTTTGACACAATGTCAGTCCTAATCCTGTTCCCCCATAAATTCGAGTGGTAGAACCATCCGCTTGTGTAAATGCTTGAAAAATAGTTTTTTGAACATGATCGGGTATACCAATTCCTGTATCTTTAACTTCAATTTTTAATCTGGAGAAATCATCTGAAACGATTGTTTTTTTGATATTAATAACAATTGAACCCGCCTCGGTAAATTTAACGGCATTACCCACCAGATTTAAAATAATTTGTTTAATTCGACCTGCATCATGAATAAAGTATTCTGTTTTGTGACAAGGATAATCCAAACACAATTCAATGTGTTTTTTAAAAGCAGGTTCGGAAAAAGCAGACAGTGAATTTTCTAGAATTTCTCGTAGGTTAAACGATGACTTAATAATCGATAAGTCTTTACCAGCTTCAATTTTGGATAGGTCTAAAATATCATTAACCAAAGCCAGCAATACCTTACCCGATTCATCCGCAACCTCTAAATATTCACGCTGATGTTCATCCAGTTCTGTGGACAATGTCAAATCAATCATTCCCAGTAAACCATTCATCGGAGTACGAATTTCATGGCTCATATTTGCCAGAAATTCAGCTTTTATTCTAACCGAATCTTCTGCTATTCTTTTGGCATCTTCCAATATTGTTATTTGTCGATTGACGACAATGATAATTTGCCAAACCAACAATGAAAAACCGATGACATAAAAAAACACCAAACTTATAAAAATAATAAACCAGCCATTAAGCCTGTTTTCAAATTGGTTTGCCTGAATCGCAAAGTCTTTATTAATGTAACTCACCAATGAGGTTTCCCAATGATTAAACTGTAATAATGTTTTTTTTATGGCTTGACTTAAATCGGAATGTTGCTGACTCAATAATAAGTTTTTCTGCTTAAGATTAATAAAACCAGCTTCACCTAAATACAATGTTTGGTATTGTTTATCAATGCGGTAATTATTACCAAATAATGCTTTTTCCAATTGCTTAAAAACAACCGAAAAATTAGCCATATCATTCTCAACGGATAACTGCGCGATTGATTTGTTCAATAACTCAAAGAGAGGTATCATTTTATTGTTATTGATATCAACAATCTGATCAAATTTATTCATATTGGCAATATTTTCAATTAATATTCCTATTTCTAACAATTCTGACTGCATTCTATTGATTAAATGACCTTGTTCATTTTTCATAAACGTCAGCAATTGTTCTGTGGCTAACACATATTGTGCATCCTGTTTAATACGGTGAATTTCCATCTCCATCTTAATACGCTGTTTGTCATTAATGATTCGTATTTTAGATTTCAATTGGGCAAGGTGTTGACGAATAATATTTAACTCGGTTTCATCATTGATTTTTTGATTGTTTGATTGTTTGATTGTTTGAACGATATTCTTTATGCCAGCTCTGTACAACAATATTCAATCCTTGTAACTCAAGAATGATTGTTTGTAATGAGAGTTTGAATTTAACAGGAAATAATGTGCTATCAAAATGCCCTACAGGATTATTGGATAAAATTTGAGTCAGATGATTGTCCTGATTTTTGATTGATTCTCCAGCAATCAATGCCTCAAATTGGAAAGCCAGCATTTTTTTCCATTGACGTATAAATAACAATGTATTATCTGTTTGTTTTTGCTTGCTTTGTAATTGAAAACGTTGTGCTTGTAATGAATCCATCGTCCAGTGAATGGTAATCAATGTCACAATACCAGCCAAAAAACTAATCAAAGCCAACAACAAGACCATTGATATAATAGAATGACTGGATAAATATTGGTTTAGTCGTTTAATCACTGTAAATATTTCATAAGAAAGCAAACTTAAAAATTGAACATCTATTATAGTATAGATCACTCCATTATTATGGAATGGTAATTAAATAACTTGTTTTCTAATGCCTTCCAGAATGACCAAAACCACCTTCTTTTCGCTCAGTATCCTCAAAGGCTTCGACAACATCAAATTGTACTTTTATAACAGGTGTAAAGACCAGTTGTGCAATTCTTTCTCCAACTGCTATGGTAAAAGCGTCCTGACTTCTATTCCAACAGGAAATAAAAACCTGTCCTTGATAATCAGAGTCAATCAAGCCCACTAAATTGCCCAACACTATTCCGTGCTTGTGACCCAAACCCGACCTTGGCAACAATACTGCAGCCATGGTTTCATCCAGCATATTGACGGCAATTCCACTGGGAATTAATTGGCTCATTCCTGGTTCAATCACCAAATCTTTATCCAGACAAGCCCTTAGGTCAATGCCTGCTGATCCCGATGTTGCATAAGATGGCATCGGAAAAGTTGTGCCAATTCTTTTATCTAAAATTTTTAATTGAACTTTTTTATTCAAATCCATAAATTATCCTTAATTGATATTTTCTGACATTTTTCATCGATATTTTCTTACAAATGACACATCCAAACGATGACGAAATAATACGGCATCATCATTTAAAATGAATATATCTTAAATAATTGAGGCAAATACGATGAATTTAAAAGAATGGCCTATTGAAGAAAGGCCTAGGGAAAAACTATTATCACACGGTGCCAATGCATTATCAAATGCGGAATTATTGGCCATTATATTGCGTACAGGCACTCATGGGAAAAATGTGGTTGAACTGGCTCGAAACATGATTTCTGAGTTTGGCAATCTTAAAGGTGTTTTCAACTCAGACATTGAT
The DNA here is from genome assembly GCA_018671575.1 of Methylococcales bacterium. GTDB lineage: Bacteria > Pseudomonadota > Gammaproteobacteria > JABHGC01 > JABHGC01 > JABHHM01. The sequence continues at coordinate 17,810 of JABHHM010000185.1, forward strand.
AATTTTTGCCAATTACCAGGCTTAGGGCCAGCCAAATATGTACAATTTCAAGCCATGTTAGAAATAATTCAGCGCTACTTGAATGAAAATATCAGTAACAAACACTTTCTTTCCAGTCCCGATGAAACACGATCATTTTTAATTGCTAAATTAAAGGGTGCCCAAAAAGAAATATTTGGCTGTTTATTTCTGGATAATAAAAACCACATTATCAGCTTTGAGGAATTATTTCACGGCACTATTAATGAAACCAAAATTTATCCTAGAGAATTAATCAAACGTGCTTTTTATAATAATGCTGCTGCCTGTATTTTTGTGCACAATCATCCATCAGGCAATCCAACACCCAGTCAGGAAGATATCGATATTACTCAAAAACTCAGAAAAACATTTTCAATTTTTGATATTAGAATCTTGGATCATTTTATCATTAGTGATACTCAAGCAGTTTCTTTGGCTGAATTGGGGCATTTGTAGTATAAGGTAACACGCAATAAATAAACTACCCATATTAT
>JABHHM010000059.1 GCA_018671575.1 Methylococcales bacterium
GAACGGGAAGTTATTTCGTGTTCGTTCTAAGTTGCTATTCAGAGATATAAAGGATTTTTCGCAAAAAACACAATAATTACCCTGTAACTGATCAGGTTGCCCCGTTTTGCTTCAGTTCAAAGAGGGGGGGCTGAATGGTTACAAAAATAATAAAAAAACAGGATGAATGATGGCTAAAAAGAATGAAGATGTAACACCAGAAGATATGGTAGAAGTTGCTGAAATTGACTTGATCAATATGGATAATGTCGAGCGTATGGCGGATACTTTAGAGGCCAGCGCAAAACATTTTAAAATGGTGTTATACCCAACTATTGGGGCATTTGCATTTTTTGCAATTTATGGCTTTTATTTGATTTTTACCTTATCTCAGGATTTTTCTTTAATTTCTAGTGCATTTAAAGCAGATGATGAAGATGCAATGATTGAGCGAATGGTCAGCAGTGTTGAAAACATGAGCCGTAATATGGTTGTTTTGACTGGCAGTGTTGTCGGCATGAAAAAAGACATTGAGGTTATTTCAACAAAAATAGTTTCAATGAGTGGCAATTTTGATCACATGACGGTTAGCATCAATCAAATCAAAGAAAATGTTTCAACACTGGATGGCAGTATTTTGAATATGTCAGGAAACATCAGAAATATGGATTCAAATTTACATTCGATGACGGGGACATTTGGTCATCTGAATCATAATTTGGGAAATATGCAAAATAACATGAGATCGTTAGATCGTAATATTTCAACACCGATGAATAAAATGAATAAGATGATTCCTTTTTTACCTTGAGCTATACCGCACATGTCTGACAATGACTTAATTGAAGCAAAAACCATTGAATTAGGACAGCACCTTTTAAATAAGATGCGAATTAATGAGTTAAAATATCAGCAGCAAGAAGGTTGGGTGGAAAAATTATTCAGTCATTTGGTTGATAATGAACGTTTCAGGGTACAGGCGCTTAGATTTGTTGATGTGTTACCTGCATTGGATAATGCGGCTGATTTAGCCCGTCATATGCAAGAATATTTTACTCCCGAAGAGCTTAATTACCCTGGTTTATCAAAGTGGTGGTCACGTTTAAGTGCAGGGAGTATGACTCCTCGATTGATTGCTCCAACCATTAGAAAAGCAATGCGATTGTTAGGTCAGCGCTTTTTGGCGGGTGAAACTGTTGATGATTTGTATAAAACAATTAAAACATATCAAGCGAAAAACCTAGAAAGTAGTCTGGATTTATTGGGTGAGGCGGTTGTCAGTGAAAAGCAGGCTGATAAATATCTTGCTGAATATATTAATCTCATCGAATCATTGGCAACAAAACCAGGGTTTTTAAATAGCCAAAGTAAATCAGATGCTATTTCAAAGTCAGACGTTTCTCAAATAAATATTTCCGTAAAACCATCATCACTCTATTCTCAAATTACCCATTTGGATACTGCTCAAAGTATCAGTGGTATTGCGGTACGTCTTAGGTCTTTATTTAGAGTGGCAATGCATCACAATGCTTTTGTCATGTTGGATATGGAGCAATATGAACTAAAAGATATTGTATTGGGGGTTTTCAAAAGAATTTTAATTGAACATGAATTTCAGCATTGGTCAGATGTTGGGATTGCAATTCAGGCCTATTTGAAAGAGGCCGAAGTAGATGTTCAGCAGCTAATTGACTGGACAAAACAGCGAGGTACGCCAGTGACCGTGAGATTGGTCAAAGGTGCGTACTGGGATGCGGAACTCATTATTGCTAAGCAAAATGGTTGGGATATTCCTGTTTTTATCAACAAGCAACAAACCGAGTCAAGTTATGAAAAATGTCTTGATTTGCTTTTAAGTCAGCACCCCGTCATAAAAACAGCCGTTGCAACTCATAATGTGCGAAGTATTGCAAAAGCCTGTGTGTTAGCCAGTCATTATCAAATAGAGCAATCGGATATTGAATTCCAAATGTTGAATGGCATGGCTGAGGTATTGCGGCAAACTATTTTAGATCAAAATTATTGGGTTCGAGTTTATTTTCCATACGGTAAATTGTTGCCAGGAATGAGTTATCTGGTGAGGCGATTGCTTGAAAATACATCAAGCCAATCCTTTTTAAGAATGAGTCAGGCAACAACGCTAACAGATGATGATTTGTTAGAAAATCCCAATAACTTTATACCGCAGAAAGTTGTTCAAGAGTCTTCTAAAGAATTTGTTAATGAGCCTTTAAGGCGATTTGTTAATGCTGATGAAAAAGTTTCACAGCAAAAGATGATTGATGATGTGCGTCAGCAGTTTGGACAAGCATATTTATTATTAATCGACGGAAAATGGATTGAATCCTCAGAAACTATTATTTCGGTTAACCCTGCCAATCATCAAGAGGTGATTGGAAAAGTTGCCTTGGCTGAGCCAGAACACATTGATGCAGCCGTTAATGCTGCTAGAAATGCTTTTAAAAACTGGTCAAAAACCAATGTTGATAAAAGAGTGGCTAGTTTGTTGTCTGTTGCCAATTTATTGAGAGAAAATAAGCAGTATTTTACGGCATGGTTAATTTTGGAGTCGGGTAAGTCATGGCAAGAGTCTGATGCTGATGTGGCTGAAGCCATTGATTTTCTTGAATACTATGCTAAAAATGCTAAAAAAATATTTAAAGTGAATCAAATTGAATTGCCAGGGGAGCTCAATTACTACCGAATGCAACCCAGGGGAGTTGGTGTGATTTTGTCTCCCTGGAATTTTCCATTAGCCATTATGGTTGGTATGTTATCTGCCGCTATCGTAACGGGTAACACGGTCGTGTTAAAACCATCTCCATTGACACCCGTGTTGACAGTAAAATTTGTAGAGTTATTAATTGAAGCTGGAATACCTGCTGGTGTGGTGAATTTAATTCAAGGAGGCGGTAAAAAGGTAGGGGAGCTTGTTGTCAATCATGCTGATATTGCTTTCATTGCTTTTACAGGATCATTGGATGTGGGAGTGAGAATTCGAGAAATGTCAGCTAAGCCATTGCAGTTTCAGAAAAACCACAAACACATTGTTGCGGAAATGGGCGGTAAAAATGCCATTATTATTGATTCTGATGCTGATTTGGATGATGCTGTTCCAGGTGTTATTCATTCCGCATTTAGTTATCAGGGGCAAAAATGTTCTGCTTGTTCTAGGGTTGTTGTGGTTGGAGGGCATTATGACAATGTGGTGGAGCGTATTGTGGACGCGGCTAAAAGTCTTTGTATTGGTTCGCCAGAACAACCCATTAATTTTGTGGGTCCTATTATTTCTTCAAAGCAGAAAGAAAAAATCTTATCAATTATTGAAGAAGGTAAAACATCAGCAACACTTGTGCTTGAGGTTAAATGTGAACAATCTGATGGAGACTTTATTGGTCCTGTGATTTTTAAAGATGTTGCGGAAGATAGTGTATTAAACCAAAAAGAAATATTTGGTCCTGTATTGGTAATTTCCAAAGTCAATAGCTTTGATGAGGCAATACAATTGGTGAATAAACATGTTTTTGCTTTAACAGGAGGGGTGTATTCCAGAAGTCCAAAGCATTTGCAACAAGCTGTGGATGAATTTGATGTGGGTAACCTGTATTTAAACAGAAAAATCACGGGTGCTTTTGTTAATCGACAGCCTTTTGGTGGACTTGGTCTGAGTGGAACGGGTTATAAAGCGGGTGGACCTAATTATTTGTTACAGTTTGTTCAAGAAAAAACAATCACCGAAAATACCATGAGACGAGGTTTTGCTCCGAGTATTGAGTAGAGTTGTAACGATGATTGAACTCTTTAGGCTGAGTAAGAACGATTCAAAATTAACCTTTACATTTGCTCGCACGAGCGCATAAGATTCGATCAACCTCATCTGATCTTTTGTTCACAGGCTGTGTTACTTAAACAGTTGAATGGTTCGGCTATGTGCCTGTTTTCGTGCGCTTTATGGCAAAAATATCAAAAAATCATTATTGAAAAATTTTATTTTTCCAAGATTGAACTAAATTCCTTCTTTAACTCGACTTTTTAAGTCTTTACCTGCTTTGAATACTGGGGCATCATGTGCGGCTATGGTGATTTCTTCACCTGTTTGTGGATTTCTGCCTTTTCTTTCTGCTCGATGGCTGACTGAAAATGAACCAAAGCCTGGAAAGTCAACTCGTTCGCCTTTTGACAGTGCAGACCCTATTTCTTCAATAAAACAGTTAATGATTAAGTTGACATCATCTCTTTTTTTCATGTTACTGGATGCTTGTATGCGTTTGACCATTTCTGTTTTTGAAACACGTTCTGTCATTTTAAAAGCCTCGTTGATAAATGTGATAATAATTAGTAAGTTAAGTGTATTTGTTCTATTTAAACAAGTAGAAAAATAGATATTTTTTAGTTTCAACTCTCATTAAATTGTTTTTCCAGAGACCATTTTGGCTTAGCATTAAAACTCAGTGGTTCAAATTGCTGATTTTGTAGCCGATAGTAACCTGCCAAAGCAATCATTGCTCCATTATCAGTGCAAAATTCATGATCAGGGTAAAATAGTTGAATGTTGTTTATTTTTGCCTGATTTTTTAAATGTTGTCTGAGGTTTTGGTTGGCACTGACCCCACCTGAGATAACCAATGATTTGTACTGAGTCTGCTTGAGTGCGCGCAAGCATTTTTTAGACAAGGTATCCACCACGGCTTCTTGAAAGGCAAAAGCAATTTCAGCAGGAATGCTTTTATCTTGGTGGTTTTCATTTTGTTTGATGGTGTTTAAGGCAAATGTTTTCAGTCCGCTAAAGCTAAAATCAAGTCCTGGTCGATTGATCATGGGGCGAGGGAAAGTAAATCGACTGTGGTTGACAGAATTTGCCAGTTTGGCTAATTCTGGCCCACCAGGATAGGGTAGTCCTAATAATTTGGCTGTTTTATCAAATGCTTCTCCAGCTGCATCATCAACCGATTCACCTAAAATAGTATAGTTACCGATATTTTTAACATCAACCAATAAGGTGTGACCACCAGAGACCAGCAGGCAGACGAAAGGAAATTCTGGTTGGTTGTTGGCTTGAAGCATCGGAGCTAATAAATGACCTTCCATGTGGTTAATTGCCACCGATGGGATGTTCCATGTCCATGCAAGGCTTCTGCCCATGGAAACACCTGTCAGTAACGCTCCAATTAAGCCTGGGCCTGCTGTGTAAGCGATGCCATTGAGATCAGCTGGTGAGGTTTTTGATTGTTTTAAAACACTGTGAATTAAAGGCAAAATTTTTAAAGTATGGTCTC
>JABHHM010000058.1 GCA_018671575.1 Methylococcales bacterium
AGTGACTATTCCTACACTTTTATTCAATTAGATCATTTGAATTTAAAATAAATATGAAATCAAGAACGGGAAGTTATTTTGTGCCCGTTCCTAACGTTGAGTTATTTCTTGGGTTCAACCACTTTTGTTGCTTCAACCGCCTTTGTGGTTTTAGGTTTGGTTGTTGCGACGGTTGATTCCTGTACTTTAATTGCTGTTTTATTGGCCTTTTTAGGCTTAGGTTGTTTGATTGTATCTTTTATGACTGGTTTTGGCTGGTTTTTTTGTATTGGTCCACGGGGAGCGCCATAATGTGGGCGTGGAGCATATCGTTGAGGAGCATGTCCATAGAATGGTCTTGCTGGAAAGCGACGGTAGCCATTATTGTAGTTGTTTCTGTAACCATTATTGTAGCGATTATAACCATAGCCATAACCGTTGCCATTGCCGAGCCAGTCAGTATTAAAACGAGTGCTGAATGAAATATTAAAATCACCCATTCCATCACCCATCATATCCCATGGGCCGCCACCACCACCGCCATTTCCAAATGAATTCCAGGGAGCATTTCCCCATCCATTATTATTACTCCAAGGAGCGCCACCCCATCCGTTGTTACCCCAAGGTGTATTGTTATTACCCCACCAGGCAAATGCTGATGAAAGTGGTGCACAAATAGTGCTTGCCATGAAAGCGACTAAAATCATTCTTTTTATAAATTGCACTGAATTATCCTCATAGACATATTTTAAGAAGCACTGAAAAGATCAGTTGTATTCAAAAGCATAGATCATAATGATTAATTTATGTTTAAAATATTTGCTTAAAAATAATATTTAGGTTTTATCCTTAAGAATTGATATAATCGCCCGACTTAAAAACGTTTGACCCATTTTAATGGTTATTTTAATGATAAGGGGATGCGCAATAAATAAACATCCAACTTGCTTGTTTTTTTGTCCGCCTTTTTTGTTGCAAAAATAGTTGTGTAGTTCGACTATACGCCTATTTTTGCGCCTCAAAGGCGAACAAAAATCCTGCACAATTTGGACGTTTATTTATTTCGCTTCCCCTAAACACAGAGGAAAATTTCGAACAGTGATTAATAAAATACGTAATATTGCAATAATTGCCCATGTTGACCACGGCAAAACAACGTTAGTTGATGAATTGCTCAAGCAGTCTGGTACTTTGGACAGTTATAACCTCAGTTTGGATCGAGTGATGGATTCAAATGATATTGAAAAAGAACGTGGTATCACCATTTTATCTAAAAATACCGCCATTAGTTGGAAAGGTCATCACATCAATATCGTTGACACCCCAGGACATGCTGATTTTGGTGGTGAAGTTGAACGTGTTTTATCCATGGTAGACTCTGTTTTGTTATTGGTTGATGCGGTTGAAGGTCCTATGCCTCAAACCCGTTTTGTGACACAAAAAGCTTTTGCAATGGGACTTAAACCGATTGTTGTTATTAATAAAATAGATCGTGATGGTGGTCGTCCTGATTGGGTATTGGATCAAACTTTTGAGTTATTTGATCGTCTTGATGCAACGGATGATCAACTTGATTTTACCACTATTTATGCTTCTGCATTAAAAGGTTTTTCAAGCACTGAATCGACTGTTCGAGAAGGCACAATGGAGATATTATTAGATACCATTGTCGATGAAGTTCCTCATCCCGATGTTGATTTGGACGGCCCGTTCCAATTGCAAATCAGTAGTCTTGACTATAATAATTATCTCGGTGTTATTGGTATCGGACGCGTTAAACGTGGGCGATTGTCTCCCAATGGTCAAATTGTTGTGGTTGATCAAGAAAATAATCAACGCAAAGCTCGAGTATTAAAGTTTTTTAGGTTTTTGGGCTTGAATAAAATTGACCTTGATGAGGCCTATGCTGGAGATATTGTTGCATTTTGCGGTGTCGAAAATATACATATCTCTGATACCATTTGTGATCCTGAATGCGTTGAAGTCTTAAAACCTTTAAGTGTTGATGAGCCCACCGTGACAGTGACTTTTCAAGTCAATAATTCTCCCTTTGCAGGTAAAGAGGGTAAATATGTTACTTCACGTCGAATAAAAGAACGATTAGAGCAAGAATTGTTACACAATGTTGCCTTGAAAGTTGAAGAAACGGGTGATCCAGACAAGTTCCAAGTGTCAGGGCGTGGTGAACTACATTTGTCAATATTGATTGAAAATATGAGAAGAGAAGGTTTTGAACTGGCTGTTTCGAGACCTGAAGTGATTATTCATGAAGATGCAGATGGCAATAAAACTGAACCTTATGAACAGTTGACCGTTGATGTTGAAGAACAGCATCAAGGCACTATCATGGAGCAGTTAGGTATTCGAAAAGGTGATTTGAAGAATATAAGTATGGGTAACAAGGGAAGAGTACGGCTTGACTATATTATTCCCGCACGAGGTTTGATTGGTTTTCGAAGTTCCTTTTTGACATTAACATCAGGTACAGGACTGATGTACCATGTTTTTGAAAATTATGGTCCTTACCTTAATGTTAAATTGGGGAATAGAACCAATGGTGTGTTGATTTCAAATGCATCTGGCAAAGCCATTGCTTATTCACTGTTTACTTTGCAGGAAAGAGGGCGTTTATTCGCTAAGAATGCTGATCCAGTCTATGAAGGCATGATCATTGGTATTCATTCTCGAACCAATGACTTAACAGTGAATCCGACTAAAGCCAAACAATTAACCAATGTGCGTGCTTCAGGAACAGATGAAAGTTTGGTATGTTCACCTCCCATTGTATATACTTTAGAACAAGCAATGGAATTTATTGATGACGATGAACTGGTTGAGGTAACACCAAAAAGTATTCGTATTCGAAAGCGATATTTAAAAGAACATGAACGCAAACGTGCATCTCGTTCTACAATAGTAAGGTAACACGCAATAAATAAACTACCCATATTGCGCAGAAATTTTGTTTGTCTTTTTTGTTACAAAAATAGGCGTGTAGTCACTCTACATAACTATTTTTGTAACAAAAAAGACGAACAAAAGAGCCAGTAAGATGGGTAGTTTATTTATTGCGAGTTGCCTAAAGTAAGAATATAAGTTTTTGTGTTTGACATGGATTCTTTATTTATTAACCAAAATAGATTTAATTAATTAATTAATTATTTATTTGACCACGGATAAAACACGGATACTCATTGAACATCATCCGTGTCTATCCGTGGCTCTAAAATATTTTGTTATTTTGCCCGTCAGGGCATCATGTTTCTGAAATAATTAGAATAAACTAGAGGATAATCACAGTGATTCGTCTTTTATTGATCGAAACCTCTGCTACGTTACGGCATGCCATTTTAAAGATATTGCCTAAGTCTGAGTACAACATAACCGTTTGTTCAACTTATGAGTGTGGTTTCGAGCTTCTACAACAAATAAAATATAATAAAGATGAAAATCCTCCTCATGGTTTAATCATTGGCTGGCCTGGAAAAACCAACCCCAGTGCTGATGAAGTTTTATCCTTAATTGTTGAGCCAGTTTTCAAAAACCTGGCTGTTTTAATCATGGCAATTGAATCAGAACCTGCCACTCTAAATTGGGTTGTTAAACGCAATAAAACAGGGTTTTTATTGTGGGATGATTACCAGGAAACTAAAACATCACTGGCTAAAATAATCACCGCTTCTCCTGAAGATTCGTTCAAAGCTGGGCTAATGTTGCCTGCCTTTAATGAGAAGTTTGAGAAAATAAAGGTCTTATTTGTTGATGATTCTCCGACTGTTCGTGTCTTTTTCAGAAAATTATTATTGCAACATGGTTATGGAGTAGAAACGGCATCTTCTGTTAAAGAAGGTTTTGACAAGGCTCGAAAAAATACTTATGACATCGCCATTGTTGATTACTTTATGCCTGGTGGTAATGGAGACCAATTATGTCGTCAATTGCACAATGACCCTAAAACATCCTCAATTATGTCAGCCATTTTTACGGGTACTTATACCGATCAGGTCATCAAAGACTCATTGGATGCTGGCGCTGTAGAGTGTATGTTTAAAAATGAGGCGGATGAATTGTTTGTGGCGCGTATGCAAGCCATGAGCCGATTAATCAATATTCGTCGCTCAATTGAGCAAGAGCAAAAGCGGCTTCATGGTATTTTGGGGTCTGTCGGAGACGGTGTTTACGGTGTTAACCGAGAAGGTTTGATTACTTTTGTTAATCCCGCTGCAAAAACTATTTTGGGGTATCCTGCTGATTTTGAAATGATTGGAGCCATGCCTCACACATTATTTCATTACGCCTACGCCGATGGCACTCCAACAGATGTTGAAACCTGTTTCTTAACTCAAGCTTATGGTTTAGGTGATGAATTGCATGCTTGGGAAACCACTTTTTGGAGTGAGGAAAAAAATCCAATTCCTGTTGAATGTACTGTGTATCCACTATACATAGAAGGTGAACAAGCTGGATCAGTGGTTGCTTTTAGAGATATTTCTGAACGTAAATTACTGGAAGAAGAGTTAAAATGGCAAGTCAATCATGACCATTTAACCAAATTATTAAATCGCCATTATTTTGATGATGAACTGAAAAAAGAAGTGTGGCGATTGAAACGAAGCACTGAAATAGCTGCTTTGTTGTATATTGACCTGGATCGTTTTAAATACATCAACGATACCGCAGGCCATACCGCAGGAGATCAATTGCTGATAGAGGTGGGGCAAGTGTTATCAGCAAGATTAAGACAGTCTGATTTACTGGCTCGATTAGGTGGTGATGAATTTGCAGTGGTATTGCGAAATGTTGATGATGCAGATATTTTTGTATTAGCAGAGCAGTTTCGCGAAGTTTTGCATGAATACACCTTTAGTTATGCCAGTAAGCATTACACCATTGATGCAAGTATTGGTGTAGCCCGTATTGATTGTAACAGCAAAAGTCCAGATGAAGTTTTATCTGATGCTGATATTGCTTGTCATATTGCGAAACAAGGTGGGCGTAATCAATGTCATGTCTATGTGCCTGAAAATGATGCCAAGCAAGTGATGGATATGGAATTAGGTTGGTCTCACCGATTGCGACAAGCTTTGGAAGAAGATTTGTTTGTCTTACATTTTCAGCGAATTTTGCCCATTAAGTCAATGGATGTGGATAATTTACCAAAATCGTCTGATGAATTTATGGCGAGTTATGATATCAACGCCCTAGACGAGCCAGTACATTATGAAGTTCTGGTTCGTATGCAGGGTGGTGATGGTGAGTTGGTTTATCCAAATGCTTTTATTCCTACGGCAGAACGTTTTAATATGATGCGTGAAATTGATCGCTGGATATTTGTTAATGCGGTTAAGACTTTGGCAAAACACAACGAAAATAATAAACCTGTGCATTTAGGCATTAATTTGTCGGGCAACAGTATGGATGATGAAGAGTTATTGCCTTTCATCAAAGAAACATTTGAAGAGTATGATATTCCAACTAACTTGATTATGTTTGAAATCACAGAAACCTCGGCTATATCTAATGTTGAGTCAGCACAACGCTTAATTAATGAATTGAGAGCCATTGGTTGTTGTTTTGCATTGGATGATTTTGGTTGTGGATTCAGTTCATTTTCTCACTTAAAACAATTACCTGTCGATTATATTAAAATTGATGGTATGTTCATACAAGGCATGGAAACAGACCCAATGGATCAGGCAATGGTTAGAGCCATTACAGATATTGCTCATTCTGTTGGTAAGAAAACCATTGCCGAATATGTTGAGTCTGCGCAGTTGGTGAAATTACTCAGTAAATACGGTGTTGATTACGTTCAGGGGTTTTATGTGGGTAAACCCAACGGCAAATTTATATGATTGCATTGATTCAACGAGTCAATCATGCAACTGTTGAAATTAATCAAAAAAGTGTGGGAAATATCGGTAAAGGTATTCTTGCGCTGATTGGCGTACAAAAACAGGATGATGAACTAAAAGCTTTGAAGCTGTTTAAAAAAATCATTAATTATCGAATTTTTGCTGATGATCAAGACAAAATGAATCATAGTTTGCTTGATATCAATGGTGAATTATTATTGGTTCCACAATTTACCCTCGCCGCCAATACTCAAAAAGGTGCAAGACCCAGTTTTTCATCGGCTGCTCTACCAGAAATGGGGGAGAAGTTATTTAAGTATTTGGTTAATATCGCTGGCAATGACGTGCCCAATGTTCAAACGGGGATCTTTGGTGCAGATATGCAAGTTTCTTTATTAAATGATGGTCCTGTTACTTTTTGGTTGGAAGTTTAGGCTGATTTTCGGAGTATTGGGATTGAGTAATTTATTCATTCATTAAGTGTCTTAATTCAGAGATAATTTTGTGTAATTGTTTTTTCTGTTCATCTGTTATTACTTCAAAAAAGATACCAATTCCTTCAGCGGTGACCCTGACAATTCTGCCATCACCAATCACAATTGTTTTTGTTGAGCATATATCTGCATAAATATGAAACTCTACCAATCTATTATTATCGGTTGGTGATAATCTGTTATCAAGCTCAATGAAAAAACCACCAACGCTAATGTCTCGAATATCTCCTTGACAGGTTTTTCCATCATCTTGAAAAGTGATTTCACTGGTTGCATTTAGGTTATAGCGGATACATTTACGTTTTTCTTCTACTGTTGACATAGATCACCTTTACTGTGTGCTACCTATTTCAAATATAGTACAAAATTACTTTATTGTTTTATTTTTTTAGGAAAAATAAATAATATATTAACAATATGCTTGTCTAAGGAATGGGCACGAAAT